>CAYLSF010001346.1:0-2342 GCA_964385675.1 uncultured Saprospiraceae bacterium | reverse complement strand
ATTGCGGAGCAATATCCTTTGTAAAAATGATTTTTACGTATCCATATCCTAGATTTTTAATCAAAGGAATGTCCATTATAGAGCCTGATACTATATCTTTTCTATTTGCCATGTTATTGTATAATCAATTAGTCAGTAGTTAAAACAATCTTCCCCGATAAATACATATGGTTTCTCCTAGATAGCAAAATTGTTTATCAGGAAAATATTGTTGGGCTACCCAATCTTTTTCATCATAATAGAATTGTCCTCGGTAGCCATTTCCAATATTGTTTTTTCTTTCACCTTCTGCTTCTGTTAAATAGTAGATTCCGGCTTCTAAATCTGGGTTAATCATGTTTTGATTTTATAAAATTAGAGACTACATTATCATTATTTGAACGCCTTAGATATAATACGGAACGCCTAAATTCAAATTTGAATTTAGGCGTTCCGTATTATATCTCGAATCAACATTTAATCATTGGTCTTTGTGCGATATAAACACCAAGAATCGACTTTATCATTAGCAACATAAAAAGCAATTTGTTTTACATCATAGACCATAAATTGACCTTTTCTGGCTTCTTGCGTATAAGTAGGTTGACCATATTTTTTAACTAAATCGGAGCGAGTAGAGCCTATTTTGATACCGTCACCTGAGGTTTGACCATAAGATTTATTGGTTAAGTGCAACAAAGTATATCCTTTTTGACCACCGCCCAATAGATTCAATAAAATTCTAGAGCCGTCCAAATCCTTAATACCGCAAGACACGTCATTGGTAATTTCTAATAAATTATCGACATCAATAGAAGATAGAAATTCATCTAAGTTGATGTTATCAATTTTTTCTTTGGTTAATGAAAACTTAGCTTTTGGCTCAACAGGATCAGGTACATTATTATCTAAAATAGCTAAATTTAATTGAGCTAATTCTCTTGAAGCTTCCGTTCGAGTTGCTCTTTCTAAATAGCCACGACCATCTTCTGTTTCGCCTTCATGAATTGTAGCGATACCTCTCATGATATAACCATCAGAGATTGTTTTAGGATTATCATTCGACTTACCTAGTTTAATGGCTTTTTTAGCCATATAAGCAGCATCTTCATATTCTCCTTTCAAATCTAAAACGACAGCAATATTGACTAATGCCGTTCCGTAAGTTTTATCTAATGCTTTAGCTTGCTCAAAATAAAACTGAGCCTTTTGTAACAATTGATTTCGTTTTTGCTTACGCTCTGCAAAACCCAAAACATCTCTAGGTTTTACTCTACTCATACGAGTTTCACCGTCTAGTTGTACAGGATATACATATTTAGATTGTGGCTCGGAATCATCAAATAATTCTAAAGCAGCCATTAAAGCATTGACCCCTGCATTATTAAAAATCTCACGGCTTTGATATTCTTTTAAAATGTATGTATAGTACTCATCAACTACATCATACTGCTTCAATACAATTAGATAATTAGCAGTTTCAAATATATTGACCAACTCTTCCAATCTCAGTTCAGATTCAACCGCAAGTTTAGTTCTATCATCTAAGCTGGGATAGCCATTGATTTTATTGGGTAAGCCATAAGTGCTATAGACATCAACTAAAAATTTAGGCATAACTCCAAAAGTTTGATAGCCTGCAGAATACGCCAAAAATCCACCTAAATAATCTGCTTCAGTTTCGTTCATTGCCTTAATATCTTTAGAACGAGCATTGGTTTTTACGGTAGTAGCAACATCTAAAGCCGTAAAAGCCGTAGCAAATTCACTTCCCCAAGAATGTTTCTCGTAGTAATGTGTGATTTCATGACTTAGTAAGGAAGCTATAGCATTTAAGGAGTCCTTTCCATACTTAATACACACATCGTATGCCGCAGTCTCCAGTCCAATTTGTGTTTTCTTTCCATTCATCCAAGCAACATAGCGCTTATTTTCACTCATCACAAACTCTGGCTTTTGAAGTCTTTTATCGCCTTTTGCTTCTATCAAATCATCAAATACCTTTTTGGCTACTTGATACTTATAATTGTTTACATCTATAAAGACATCATCTGCTGCAAGTTGAAAAGCAAAAGCACAGCACAATAATAGTAGTATTGGTTTTCTCATTATCAAAATTTTAGGTAAAAAACTCGAAAAGGAAATTGTTATTAGTGTTATGGTAAAACAATTGAAATTCCAGTCAGTAATTTATACAATAAATGTAAAATTGTGACGGATTATTTCAAAAAAATTAAGTTTATTTAAAAATCAGTATAATTCTTTCTCATATTAACCCTAAAGGTCATGACTATTAACACGCTATATGTTAATATATTAGGAAAATTAGGTGTGATAAGGTGTTTAAATATTATTGGTAATAT
>CAYLSF010001345.1:0-2345 GCA_964385675.1 uncultured Saprospiraceae bacterium | reverse complement strand
AATTAAAATGGACATTCTAGGAATGGTTAAGGGCTTCTTTGATGAAGGTAAAATTAAAGAAATTGCAGCTAAGGTCGGTGTACCTGAAGATAAAGTATCTGGTATTTTGGATAATTATATTCCTTCTTTATTAGAAGAACTTTCTGATAAACTAGGTTCTGGCAAGACAGCTATTTTAGGATTTTTGGATAAGGATGGAGACGGAGATATTATGAATGATATCAAAGGAATGTTGGGTGGATTAGGAGGAAACAAGAGTAGCGAAGAAAAGCCAATGGCTGCTGCTAGTGTTGCGGACATTTTTGAAGGAAAAGAAGAAAGTGTAGCAGATGCTTTAAGTAATGAGGCTGATGTGTCTAAAGAAGATGCCAAGTCTATTATGGATGAGGTGACTAGTCAGATTATGGGCTTATTAGGTCAGAAAAAAGGGGAAGGAGCTTTTGATTTAGAAGGATTGATTGGTGCAATTACTTCTCAAGGTGGTGCGTTTAAAGAGCAAATCTCAGGTCAATTAAGTAAAAACTTAGGATTTTTAGATAAAGATGGAGATGGAGATGTCATAGATGATATTACAGATATGGGTAAAAATCTTTTAGGTGGCTTATTTGGTGGAAAGAAATAAGCATTTCTAATATCTGAATTATTATAACTACATAAAAGCCGCTCTATGAAAGTTAGAGTGGCTTTTGTTATTTTAGCACAATACTAATATTTTTGGTTAATAAACAAAGTTGAATTATACTCCATTTATAAAACAATCAAATCTTACACACTATGAAAATATTATACCTAATACTTTTGACAAGTATGCTTCATACGGATATGCTATTCAATCCAATAGAGCCTTGTCCTGATTCTCCAAATTGTGTTTGTACCCTTAAAAACTCCAAAGGCTATATGGAGCCAATTCCTTATAAATTGACGATGCAACAATCCAAAATTGTTGTAAAAACGCTAATGGTGGCTAGAGCAAATTCAAAAATCATTGCAGAATTTGATAATCACATTCATTATGAAGTGACAACTAAGCTAGGTAAATTTAAAGATGATGTAGAGTTTTATTGGGATGAAAAAGGTAAAGTCATTCATTTTCGCTCTGCCTCACAGAAAGGTTGGTATGATTTCGGTGCGAACAAGCGACGAATGAAAAAATTAACAAAGCAGATTATAGAATTGTCTAAAAACTCAAAATAGTATCCATATCAACATGGTCGCCGATGAGTTGTACCGCTCTTTGTACTTTACCGGGTGTTTTTAAATTGATTTTAACTTCGATTTTACTGATTTTAACAACTGCTCCAAAAGTATCTAATGTGGTATAAACTACAGGAATTTCATGCTCATTAATATACTGTTTAGAACTCTCAGATATAGGATGACTGGCGGTAATGACTATACCTGCTAGAGGAGAGGTTGATAAATTTTTATTTTTGGTGTAGATTTTGACTTGCTCTAAAGCTTTATCTAACCGCCTTGAACTAATGACCAATAATAAGTTAGTTGACTTCAAATTCTCCATATCAACTAATGCACTATCAATAGTTTTTTCAACCTTATTGGTTATTAATTTATGACGATTGAGTAAGGTCTTTCCTCTTATTGCTTTTCGGACAGTGGACATCAGCGGGTAGGCTAAACTTTCGTCATACGGTATAACACCCAACAATTTTAACCCTTGTTGATCTAAATATCCTTTAATATATCGACGTATTTTATCAATATTTCTTACCAACACCTTATTGACGATGATTCCTAGAATTGGTACATTTTGCTCTCTAAAAAGAGAGAGACTCAAGTTAATTCTATCAATAGTGTTCCCTATGCCCCCTTCAACTACAAGAATCACATCCGCTCCTAATCGTTTTGCAACGGTAGCATTAGATAGCTTTACCACACTACCTACGCCAGGATGACCGGTTCCCTCATACACAATAATATCATGGTGCTGTTCCAATATTTCCGTAGCTTGATCAATTCGCTGAGGATAGTTAAAATCATTGGGATTATCTAGATACGCAGCAGTCGCTCCTTTTCCTAAAATCACAGGACTATGCACATTAGCATCTAAATTAAATTTCATAAAATTGGAAAACAATAAAGCATCCTTATCCACATGTAGATCCCCTAAATCTACAAACTCTTGCCCTACAGGCTTACAATAGCCCACATTATGCCCTTTATGAATGAGTGCGTGTACTAAACCTAAAGTTGAAGTGGTCTTACCAATATGTTGGCTCGTTGCTGCTACGTATATTTTCTTTGCCATTCTGTATCAATTTCCAAATTCTAAAACACAAATCCCAATTGACTTACAATTGAAGTTTAGTAAAAATATAATCTATTCT
>CAYLSF010001344.1:0-2351 GCA_964385675.1 uncultured Saprospiraceae bacterium | reverse complement strand
TTGAATTGTTCCAATGAATTTACAAAACAAAGGATTTTAAAATAATAAAATATGTTTCCTAATAATATTATAAGACTTTGGAAAGAGAATAAGCATATTCCTTCTGTAAGAGAGGCTATTGCAGATACTATTATGCTGGCATTAGATATGAAAGCCGTATTTACAGAAAACCAAATTACTTATGCTATGAATTTCTATGAGCAAATATTAGGAATCAAAAGTGATGACAAAATTCTCTATTGGGTGAAGTATTCTAATTTAAGATATGGTAAAAATGGTCAAACACAGACCATGGAACATATAGCGGAGCGAGTACAACACCTTAGTCAGAAAGAACGAGAGAGTATTTTGATGTTGGCCATCATTTACTTTCACCTATCGGATTCTGATGAAAAACGTAAAGGAATGAGTGAGAGCTTTTTACCACACTTTAGTATTGCTTTAGGGGTGCATGAGTCTGTACCCAAATTACTAAAAATATTGAGAGGAATTGTTGGTCCAAAATCTAGGGTAGAAAAAGCGGCTTAATAAATTGATAAGCTAGTTATTAGGTTTTGTAATATATTGTTTTAATAATGGTCAAAAGTGTGATATTCACTTTTGACCATTATTGATTTATATAATGAAGATTTCTCCTTAAAAGAATGAAATTTACTTCAAAAAATGATAAAATAGAATAACCTCATCGTTTCACAAAACATAATTTATAATCTGACGTATTTTCATATAGCCTATCTACAAAATGAGCCTTAGACACTTTTATGAAGAATTTATGGATTGCTATTTTTAAGTAGTGTTAGACTCTAACACCTAAATAGCTAGAACACGTTAAAATTTACCACAAATATGAAATGTAGTTTAACAATTTCTCATTACTTATTATCATTGATAATAGGTTTAAGCTTTAGTGCTTTTAATATTTTGAACGCTCAAAATATAATATGGCAAGAAGATTTTGGAGACGGCGATATTCCTTCTAATTGGACAAATACAGATGCTTCAGGACAAATAACTGCTCCTTGGTTTTGGTCATCTGATTTTAGCACCGTTCCAAATCAACCTGCCTTCACTTCACAGACGGCATTAAACGGTTTTATGGTATTTGATTCGGATTCAATAGGAGGGCTGAGTCAAAACCATGATGTTCAATTGAAGACGGACGCTATTGATTGTTCTAGTTTGAGTACAGTTATTGTTCATCTTGAAAGTCAGTATGCTTATTTTACCTCTAATTCGCAAGCTATGCTGGGAGTCAGTACAGATAATGTGAATTTTACGTATTTCCCATTGTTCACGAATACGGCTATTAATGATATAACGATTCCACTTCAAGTAGAAGAAATTGATGTTTCCACACAAGCAGCAGGACAAAGTACGGTTTATTTACAATTTAGATGGATTGGAAATTTTGAATATGCTTGGCGACTAGATGATATTCGAGTTCAAGATGGTTTAACAGGTGTTTTAACCAATAATTTAGCTTTATCTTCTTCTTTTACACCGTTTAGCCATAGTACACCACAGGATATGATTGATGACTTAACCTTTGGGGCAAAAGTGAGTAATATAGGGTCAGCGGATCAGACAAATGTTAATCTCAATACTACGATTACTAATTTGGCTGGAAGTGTGATTTATACGAATGATGTAATGGTGAATATATTGCCTAGTGGTTATCAAGATTCTGTTTTTCAAACTATTACAAACTTACCTATATTTCCTTTAGGAAATTATAATTTAACTTATACTTTGACGCAAACGGAAACAGATGAAACACCAAATGATAATATTTTTTCCTTTGACTTTGTAGTGTCTGATACGACCTTTGCTAATGACGATGGTAATATTACAAATGGTATTGCTGGAGGAACATCTTTTGATGGGGTAGGGGCGTTTAGAACGGGAAATATTTACCATATAGCAAAAAACCGTAGAGCAAGTTTTGCATCTTTTGTGGTTTCTAATCCTGCGAATATTGCTGGAGAAACGGTTTCTATGTCTTTATATCAATTGGATCAAAATGGAGATGGAAATATTGATGAAGATGGTAATCAAGTATTTAATACAGCAGATATTGCAGGAGCATTAGCTGGATTTGCAAGTTACACTTTTACGGGAAGTGAAGCGGTAAATGTTCCTATTTCTTTGCCACTTCAAGCAGCTTCTGGTCCAAATGATTTAGTTGATTTGGTCGCCGATAGTGATTATATGTTAGTGTTGGAATATGGAGGTACGGATACGGTTTTTATAGGCGTGACCAATGGGGTGTCGTATTCACAGGATAGAGTCGTAAATGTTATTCCTTCTACGGATACATGGTAATTTGATGGGTAACCAAATTGAGCAATTCC
>CAYLSF010001343.1:0-2353 GCA_964385675.1 uncultured Saprospiraceae bacterium | reverse complement strand
GATTTGGGAATTGGTTTCATTCATAAGATTCTGAGATTTCATGAAGAAAGTGATTGGAGCTTTTTTGTTAAAATCTTTTTAAAAGTATGCTGAACATCAACTAATTCTATTGATAATCATTTTTTAATTACATTTCCATCAGTATAAAATTTTGGAATGTGTAAACAAAACTTGAAAACTGATGTTAAAACCTCAATGTTAACGTGAGGTCTAGCATAGGTTCATTATTAATACACACTAGGATGATTGATGTCATTCAATCATCAAAAGTTGAATATTAAATTAAAACATGATAGTTGATTCTTCCGTCTTATCACAAATGGTAACCAATACAGGTGTTAAGCTTTCTACACTTTCTAATGAAAAAGCTGTTCTATTGGTTTTTTTAAGACATTTTGGCTGTACATTTTGTAGAGAGGCAATGGATGATTTGTCTAAAATTAGGCATGAGTTAGAGGAGGATGGCGTCCAGATTGTATTAGTACACATGTCTGATGATGAAACGGCTGATATATATTTACATCGCTTTAATTTGGATGGCATTCCTTATGTCACAGATCCTGAGTGTTTTTTCTATGAAAAATTCGGATTGGTCAAAGGTAATTTCAAACAATTATTTGGATTGAGCGTATGGATGCGAGGTATTGATATCATGTTGCGAGAAGGTTATGGAATAGGTCGCTTTATTGGTGATGGTTTCCAAATGCCAGGTGTGTTTTTGTTACAGCATGGTGGAGTTGTGAATAGTTTTATCCATCAATTGGCATCAGATCGTCCTGATTATGAAGAGTTAGTTAGTTGTTGTCGTACAAGTAGTTTTAGAAGCGATGATTTAACCAATCTAAATTTATCCACAAGTTAAAAGATACATTCCAGTATAAGTCACCTATAAAATATGTAAAAGCCTTTCCTTTTGTTGAAAGGCTTTTTTATTTTTAAAGAACTCTTTAATTCTCGTTCTGTTTATTAGGAAGGAATAGTTGGAAATTGATTTTTGAAATCTATCTGTCAACAGACAGATTTGTAAATTGGAATTTTAAGAATGATAGGATATAGATTTTCAGAATATGTACCTCAACCTGGAGATGGTTCTGTTTTTGATAAGTTGTTGAAACTTTTTCAAGAATTACTAACCTATACTTCAGGAGATGTAAGAGAGGCTTTATCATGGTTAACAGCTTTGGATAAAGAATATAATTTGACGAATGATGAGTATGGAATGGCAGACTTTATTCAAGACTTAATTGATAAAGGTTATATTCAATCCAATGATGCACAAGGTGGTGGAGGTGGAGGTTTTTCGCCTACCTCTAAGATGGAATTGGCAATGCGTCAGAAAGCATTAGATGATATATTTGGGCAACTGAAAAAATCTAAGCGAGGGAATCATAGTACAAAATTTGGAGGATTGGGTGATGAGCAAACTTCTGAAGCTCGTCCGTATCAATTTGGGGATAGATTAGACCATTTAGCGGTTTCTGAATCTCTCAAAAATGCTCATATCAATCATGGAATTGATGATTTTAGACTGACACAAGATGACTTGGAAGTACGTGAGACGTATTATCAAAGTCAGATGAGTACGGTACTGATGATTGATATTTCACACTCTATGATCTTATACGGTGAAGATAGGATTACGCCAGCGAAGAAGGTCGCAATGGCATTATCCGAGTTGATTATGACCCGTTATCCAAAAGATACATTGGATATTATCGTATTTGGAAATGATGCTTGGCAGATTGAAGTGAAAGATTTACCGTATTTAGAAGTAGGACCATATCACACTAATACTGTAGCAGGGCTAGAATTAGCAATGGACTTATTGCGTCGCCGTAAAAATCCAAATAAGCAGATTTTTATGATTACCGATGGTAAACCTACCTGTATTAAAAAAGGAAAACGGTACTATAAAAATAGCTTTGGATTGGATAGGAAAATCATTAATCGTACGCTTAATCTGGCTAGGCGTTGTCGTAAATTGGATATTCCTGTTACGACTTTTATGATTGCTCGTGATCCGTATTTGGTTCAATTTGTGGAGCAATTTACTAAAGCTAATAATGGAAAGGCTTTTTATAGTTCTTTGCAGGGTTTAGGAGAATTTATTTTTAAAGATTATAAGAATAATAAGCATAGACGATTTTAAAGTGGTTATTCGTTGTCGATTATTGCTTAATTGGATACTGAATAACCGATAATAATATTGAGAAGTAATTGGATATTCAAATTTATGTGATTTCCATAAGGTCTTCTAAAAATACATTTGTTAAAGATGCAATATCCCCAAGCAGTAGATGAAAATAGAGTAGGTGAATATCCTGTATTAGTTCATTCAGGAGGAGGATATGTA
>CAYLSF010001342.1:0-2354 GCA_964385675.1 uncultured Saprospiraceae bacterium | reverse complement strand
AGATTCGTTTTTCTATATCTCTTTTTGTAACTTAATATTGTGTACCCCTATGAAACAGATTTAAAACAATACTTATCGGAGTTATAATATAGGAAGTGTTTGGAGTATAGCAGCCTTACTTCAAACACTTCTTTGCTTACTCTACTTTCGTCAACATCTGGTAATATTTCAAATACCACTCCTTATCCACTTTTATGGCATTTCATATAATTAGTTTGATTTGTTCAGAATATATGCTTAAACCTTTGAATACTATTGTGGCACAATCAGGATTTGTCCCCAACTTTATTTATTTCTATTTAAAGAAAATATTTTATTATTGATAATCAGTACTTTATACCTTTGGTTTTTATAAAAATAAGTATTTCATATATCATTGATTATCAACTGTAGGGACAAATTCCGATTACGCCCGATTAAGATTTAATAATTATCCAATACTAAATCTTATTATTCATGCTCTTTAACCCAAAAGTCTACAATTCCAGTCATATACATTGTTCCAACACCATTTGAAGGATCTGTATAATAAACCATATCACCACCCAATTCCAAATCAGAAGTTGTTCTGGTATGTGAAATGCCGCCACTAAATCCAGGACTAGTTACAGTTAAGCCATTTTGTTCAAATTTAACTTGACCTGTCGAGGCATTAAATGAATATGTAGTTGAGTTACCTGGAGAGTGATGCTTACCTATCAAAGTATATATACACTTATCTCCATGATTTTGAGAGCCTTGAGTATGTTCCCATTTATACATTTGCAAATCAGTCCAAAATACTCTATGTCGCTTCATATCTCTTCTATCTTCAACAATATATTTTTTTGGAAAACTGGTAGGAGATATAGTATTTTGTGAATTTAATTCAAAAAACGTTAACTGAACCTCAATTTTACAAGTACTTTTCCACCACTTACAAAACTTTTTAAGATCGCTGTGATCTACTCTTGCAGCTTTTATTTCCTCTCTTTCTTCTCTTGTATCCCTATTGCGTGCAGATGGCTCTGGCACTCGAATCTCTTGTATATGACAGTCATTATATCTTAATAAAACACTATTAATATCCAACAACCAGTTATTATCATCAGCATATACTAAATAATCATTTGAGGTATTATCCTCAATACTTTGAAAAATTTCATCAACCATATTATCACAAGGCGTAATATTAAGGGTTTCAAATGATTTTGTAAGAATATCTACTGTTGGTCTTTGTGATATATGTAAAAATGAACCATTATTTTCAACAACTAAGGCATCAAATGTAGGCTCGTTCTCATTACTTACTAACCGATTAACACCATCAGCACTATAACCAACTTCTTGATAAGCATCAATACCTCCAAAAGCCTTTGTCTCAGGTATCACGACTACAGATTGATTTAAATCCCACTGAGTGACATCATCTGTATTATGAAGAAATAAGGTAAATGATAACTTAGGAGATACTGCTAATACCTCATCCTTAAAAAAAGTGCTCGAAGTTTGAAAACCTAATTCTTTTGCCTTTTCAGTCATTAAATCTGAAAATGTCGCATTTGAATTAGCTATCAATTTATCTTTTACAGAGAGATAAAATACTGTTTTTTCTCCTCCAGGTAACTTCGATATTTCATTTTTAAGAAGAGACTTTACTTCAGCTTTGTTTTGCAATTGAGCCATAATTTGAGCAGTTGCTCTCAAAACTTCATCTTGACTACTCGCTAATCCAAGTTCTTTAGTTTCAATTTCCTCTAACTCCGAAACAATTAATTCATCTTGGCAACTATGAAACGAAATAAATACTAAAAATAGAACAGATAAATAGGTTGTCCTTTTCATAAATTTGTTAAATTTAAAAATGTTAATAAAACTTGAACCTACGTAGCTTTTATTTTTTAAATATACGTGGGTTCTTTTTAAGAAAAATTTTATGGGTATTCACTACCCCAAAAAGTAACTCATAATATAATTAAATCATAAGAAAACGGGTAAGACATTACCTCCTTCGACATAAGATGTAATAATTATCTACCCTGTATAATAATTGATTAGAATCTCTTCATTAGAGTAGATATTCACTTTTTGCAGATTTTTCTACAAACAAATCAATAGGAAGTAATGAGATAATGGGTTCTCTTTACATAAGAAAATTTTGATAAGTAAATCTCAAAAACTAACTTCTTTCTCTTAATTCCCAATACCTGCCTCTCAGCAAATAGGGCTATCAGAATGTAAATAATTAAGTTATTCTCTGAGTATTACTAAAGGTTAAAAATGATAGATAAACTTTATATTTAATTAAGAACTAGAAGTCAAAAATCATTTTATATAAAAACTACACCTTAATTATTATATTAGATTCAAAAAAG
>CAYLSF010001341.1:1058-2355 GCA_964385675.1 uncultured Saprospiraceae bacterium | reverse complement strand
TGGGAAGGACGGAAGACACGGAAAAAGCGGCCGGCCCGGGAAGCGTGGGGCGTGGCGATTTCATGGCGGGGCTTGGGCGGGAAGCTCCAAACACCAAGCACCAAGCTCCAGGGAAGCTCCAAATCTCAATTTCCAAATCACAATTGGAAAATGAAACTTCATATTTATGCACCTGCTTCTCGATAACCCTCATCCAATGAAGTTACCATCGCTCTTAATCGTTTTTTTGCTAAAATCAATTGTGATTTTGACGTATTAATACTAATCCCCAACATTTCAGCAATTTCCCTGTGCTTATAGCCTTCGAGTACAAAAAGGTTAAATACCGTTCTATAACCCGTTGGTAGTTTACTCAATAAATTTAAAATATCCTGTGCCATCAATTCATCTTCTACCGTCACCTTGCTCTTAATATCAATATTAGAAACTTCAACGGTGAGTTTAAAGTTGTGAGCTTTTCGGAGATACATCAGCGATTCATTAACCATAATGCGACGAATCCATCCTTCAAAACTACCATTCCCTTTAAACTGATGAATATTTTTAAACACCTTGAAAAATCCCTCGACCAAAACATCTTCCGCATCTTCCCTAGATTTGATATAACGCCGACACACCCCAAACATTTTGGGGGTATAGCGGTCATAGAGGAGTTTTTGTGCTCGTCTATCTTCCCTTCGACAACGTTCTATCAATTCTTGTTCCGTCACGTATTGTTTTGGCTGTTGTTTGTTTTCAATTTTAGTAACTGTACCTACTTGTACAGATAACACTAATATAGATGTAAGTCTTGGGATTTTTGGTGTGTTAACACTAGAATTTTAATTTGACTATTTATTTCAATTGTAGGAATATAGATAGTTTCATTCGTTGAACGCTTAAAAACGTATTAAAAATACATCATCATGAAAATTCAATTTACTATCTTCTTAATCTTATGTGGCTTGATGAGTTGTAGTATCGAAAAGAAGCTACAAAAGGCAGATACTGCATTTGAACAACAAGATTATGCAACTTGCATAGAACTATATTTGACTGTTTTAGATAAAAAAGATATTCCTCAACTCAAACCTAAACTAGCAGAAAGTTATCGTCATTTAGATGATTGGGAAGAAGCAGAATACTGGTATGGGCAATCCGTTCATTTGTCTAATGCAAATCCTGAATATTATAAATATTATGGAATCGCATTAGCTAAAAATTATAAGTGTGATTTAGCGGAAGAATGGCTTAAAAAATATTTAGAATACAAAATAGATTATGATGTGGAAGAAATTATAAAGTCTTGTACTCATTC
>CAYLSF010001341.1:0-1038 GCA_964385675.1 uncultured Saprospiraceae bacterium | reverse complement strand
TATTCCGAAACCAATTTGTAACGATTGTTATGAGATTGAACACTTGAAATTCAATCATCGAAATAATTACCATTATCCTACATTTTATAAAAATGACATTGCTTTCACATCCAATTCTAAAAATCATTGGTGGCATTTTCGTAGCAGTTTTTCTAGGTATTTTGACTTAAAATCACATCAAATTGAAATTGACACCTTAGATGCAAGCAATCATTTTTATAACTATTCTTCTAATCAAAAATTCTTAAAACTTAATTTGCAAAATGTATTAACTTTTACAACTCATCAAGATAAAATATACGTCACTCAATTAATAAAAAGAGACGACGAATGGTATAGCATTATAAAAATTGGAACTCAAATAGCTAAAAATCAATACGCAAATTGGATTGACTTCCCTTTCAATGAACCATTTTATAATACGGCTTATCCTAACTTATCACCTGATGGACAGTTATTATTTTTTAGTACCGATATAAGTAGAGGATTTGGAGGATTCGATTTATACTATTCAAAACTTGAAAATGGAAAATGGTCTAAACCAATTAATTTAGGGCATACAATTAATTCTGTTGGAGATGAAATCACCCCATTTTATCATGCAAAAAGTCAACGATTATACTTTTCAACTAATGGTCAAAATCCCAGACAAACAGCTTTAGATATTTATTATACAAATGTAGCCAGTCAAGATTATAATAACTCAATTGTTCGTATGGATTGGGGTTTGAATTCTGAGGCTAATGATTATGGATTGATTTTGAATGAAGAAGGTAATTTTGGATATTTTACTTCTGACCGACTGATGGTGAAGAAAGGATTTAAAAATCAAATTTTCAGTTTTAAAAGTTATCATATTCAAATGAATATAAAAATAGTTGATTCCGTCAGTCAATTACCACTTAAAGACGTAGAAATAAATTTTAAAAATAATATCCAACAATTTCAAACCTCAAAAAATGGAGTAGTCCAATTTGATATGAGCATAAATGATTGTCTAGAACTTACCTTTTCAAAAAAAGGATTTCAATCGGTAGT
>CAYLSF010001340.1:0-2360 GCA_964385675.1 uncultured Saprospiraceae bacterium | reverse complement strand
TACATGATTTAAAAGAAACAATATATCCTTTGATGAAATCATGGTTGCTAAAACAAACACCTTTACTTGATGATCCACAATATGAATTAGCATCAAAATATTTACCTCAAATTATTAATGACGATCAAGAGTTATTTGGACAAGCTAAATTACAGGAAACAAAACAAGAACTAAGAGACTCTTTGTCACAGAAAAAAATTACAGAAATAGAACAATTAAGTTTACTAGCACAAGCCCAATTTCTATCAAATAATCAATTAGAAGCTTTATTAAATACAATTAAAGTATGCCATAAACTACAACAGACAGAAATTCAGTCAGAGATAAAAATCAATATACTAGAACGCTTGAGAGCTGTAGCTAATGGTATTAAAGAATTGAATCGTTTTGAAGAACATAAAGATGCTGTTTTAACAATTGATATTAGTAAAGATGGACAATTGATTGCATCTGCAAGTTTTGATGGAGTAATTAAAATTTGGCAAAGAAATGGAAAATTAATTCACTCTTTTACTGCTCATAATGATCAAATTTGGAGTATTAAATTTATTGATACTACAAAAAAAATAATATTAGCATCTGCTAGTGATGATCACACAATCAGATTATGGAGAATATGGCAAATAGAAAAAAAAGATAATCAACATACATTAATTTGTACTCTGAAGGGTCATGAAGGTGGAATTAAAAGTATTGACTTTAATTCTCATCAAAGCATTTTAGCATCTGCTAGTGATGATCAGACGGTCAGAGTATGGAATATTACAGGGAATGGATATGGTAAATATAGAGATGAACTTATTGGACACAATGGTGGTGTTCACTGTTTAAGATTTAGCCCTGATGGTCAATTATTGGCTTTAAGTTGTGATGATAAAACAATAAAAATATGGCAAATAGATGGAGTTTTAGATAGAGTTTTAATAGCTGATTTTATTGCTCATGAAGAATGTGTTTCGGATTTAAGCTTTAGTCCTGATGGAAATATGCTAGCTTCTGCTAGCGAAGATAAAACAATAAAAGTTTGGAATTTAAATGCTAAATCTATAAACGAGCCAACCAAGTATCAATTAATAAATACTTTTAAAGGACATAGTAGTTCTGTTAGAAGTCTTGCTTTCCTTTTCGATTCAGGCAGAGATAGCCTATTTTTAGCTTCAGGTAGTGCTGATGGTGTTATAAAATTATGGCAAATTAATGGTGATGGTCAAGAAATAGAAATTGCTCGTCATAGTAGTGGAATTAGAGGAATAGGCTTTATTCCTAATAAGCACATACTCGTTTCAGGTAGTGCTGATAAAACAGTAAGATTATGGCAATTAAAAAAACTCTTGGAAAGAAGAACAATTGGTGTTCACAATAATTATATTTGGGGATTGGCATTTAGTCCTCAAAGTCATTCAGAAAGTGATATTTTAGCTTCTGTTAGTGATGATAAAACAGTTAAAATATGGGAAGTAAACGGCAATACCAGTCAGAACATTATTTTCCAAAAACATGAAGATTCAGTGAAATGCATAAGCTTTGACAATAAAGGACGCAAAATAGTTTCAGGAAGCTCTGATGGTCGAATATTCATTTGGAAACGAGATGGAACTGTTATCAAAAATATTAAAGCTCATAATGGTAAAGTATGGAGCGTACGATTTAGTCCCTGTGGTAAATTTATTGCTTCTGCTAGTGATGATGGCATTGTAAAAATATGGAATTTACTGGGTCAACTAAGATATGTTTTTCCAATCGTTCAAGAAAAAAACAACGGTGAACAAGTTGGGGTTAGAAGTGTTCATTTTAGTAAAAATGGTAATAAATTGGCTTTTGCTAGTACTGATGGTTGGATTAAAATTTGGCAATTCAAAAAAGATAAATCAATTACCCAAATTCAAAAAATTAAAGCCCATGATGCCGGAATTAGAACGATGTGTTTTAGTATTGATGGTAACACTATTGCTTCTGCTAGTACTGATGAAACTTTTATTAAACTTTGGGATTTAGATGGTAACTTGAAACATACATTTAAAGGTCATAAAGCAGGTATTTGGAGCATCAGATTTAGTCCTAATGGAAAGATGTTAGCATCTGGTAGTTCTGATTTAATGGTTAAACTATGGCATGTAGATAGTAATAGGCAAGATATTTTTGGTCAAGAAATTGACACTTTTAAAGGTCATGCATCTGCCGTTTTAAGTGTTAGCTTTAGTGCAGATAGTAGAACTTTAGCTTCTGCTGGTACCGATCGTACTATTAAATTATGGAAACTGGACAATCTCGATAACCAGCTCAATAATGAACAAGAGATTCTGAGATATGGATGTAATTGGTTACAAGATTATTTACAAACCAATCTTAATGTCAGAGAA
>CAYLSF010001339.1:0-2361 GCA_964385675.1 uncultured Saprospiraceae bacterium | reverse complement strand
TAAATTAATATTTTTTTCATCTGTCAGTTTTAGTCCAACTACATAAGTCATTTCATCTTTTGGAACTAAAAATTCAACATATTTTTTAGTTTTTCTGATAGGTGATAAAACACTTCTTATATTCTTGAAAACCAATTTTATAGATGTGTTGGATTGGATATCACTAATATATATCCGTTGTTTTACTAACTGCTTTTGCTTTCTGAAAACATCATAATTTACTTGTCTTAATGTTTTCATCTGAAAGACATAATAACTTAGTTCTTCTTCAGGTAATTGCTCCAAAGTTTTGAGGCTCATGTTTTTGAACTTCTTCTTAAATAATTTTAGATTATGGTTATAGATTCGACGGAAATTTCTTGTTACTCTTCTACAATAAAAAGGATCTAATATTTTCTGCCAAAGAGGAAAATAGGGTTTTATAAAACTAGGGAATCCTCTACGCATATCTAATCCATTCCACACTTGTAGATCCTGAGAGGAATCAACTATCCAATTCATGTCTGATGTTCCTTCATTTCTTGCACCATAAAAAAGCTTAACAGCTTTATCTACCTCCCCTTTTATTGGTACAATAGTGGTATATTTTTTCCCACTTTTTAACTTAATAATTTTCCCCTCACAAAAAGCCTGAACATCAAAAGTTCCAACAGAATAAAGTAATTGACCATCAGAAACGGTTTGAAGATTTGCCTTTACCAATGAACTTTTAGTATTGTATTCGGTAATTTTGATGGTAACTTTATTACTCGCTTTGGTGTTAAAGCTACGAGCAGGAAAATGAAATATCGTACCATTAGCAGTTTTGAAAGCCGTGTCTTTGTTATTGGTAATTGTAAAAGTTTCTGCTTGAATATCTGCCATTAAATAATCGTATAACTGCTGATTATCAACTGTAATTTCAGGCTCAATAAAGTCTGTTTTTTCATCTTTTTTATCGCTAAGCGTTTTAGAAATGATAGTAGATTCATTTTCTTCTTTGGCATAATAAATCCTTAAAACAACCCGACGATTTTTAGCTTTTCCTATTTCACTTATATTATCTCGTAACGGCTGATGTTCTCCATGATACGTTGGAATAATTTGTTGGGGTTGAATGCCTAAATGGGTTAAAAATTGAGTGACAGCGTTAACTCTATTTTTAGATAATTCTAAATTATACGTTTCATTTCCAACATTATCGGTATGTCCTTGCAATTCTATTTTTTCAATGGTTTCTTCATTCAAAATAGTGGTTAATTGATTTTTAGCAACGTCATTCAAAGCATAACTATCATTTTCAAAATGGATAGTTTGTTCTACAATCCTTTGTCCATAACTAGAAAGTGTAATACTTAGTAATGCGAAGATTATTAGATTTTTCATTGTGTTTGTGTTTTAGTAAATTGATGGTTGCAAGTTCCAACAAAAACTACTAAAACACTATTCAGAGTTCATAAACGGTCAAATATTTCCATAAGCGGTAACCTGTCTTTCATAAATGGTATGGAAAAGGTATGGTGAAGTCAAGGCGGCAATCTCTAAAACTATTGGGGATTCCATTAATTTAAAGCCGTACAAAAAATTTGTAATAAGTCGTAGTTATAGTTTAATTCGCTGTGTTTACTCCATAAAGTCCAGCGTTACTTCCGATTGAGGGGTTTTAATAAAAACCTTCACACCAATTCCAAGATTTACACCTTGATTATCAGACGAAAAAGTTTGCCATTGTAGATTGGGATGAATACGCATAGAAAGATCGTCACTAATATCAAAATCTTTAAGATGTGCGGAGGTAAAGGCTTCAATAGCGGTTAAACCATACACCGCAATACAAGCTACAATAGATTGTTCAAACCATTTATGGTATCTATCTCTAATTTCAATTAAAGCACTTTCCGTAGCATTGGGGTTATCCGCAAATTCGTCTAAGGTGGTTGCATCTCCATCTACCCTTAATCTGTAAGCATCTCGATAGCGTAAATGGTTATTTCTATTTTCTATAGTAAAATAGATAGCTGTGCCTACAGCACCAATGGCTAAAGGGGTTTTCCAGTAATCTTTATTAAAAAATTGTCCGCCACCAGGTAGGACTAACCCCCAAAATAAGGCCTTCTGTGGGTTGTATGTCGGATCGGTTTCCTTTAAAAAATAGAGGAATGGCTTTTTATCTTTCTTCGTTTGGAGTGAATCAGCAACGGTAGGTGGAAGCACAATCGTTTGATTAGAAGAAGTATCTACTTGAGCTTGAATAGCTACAACATAAAAAACTAAAACCCAAATACTTACCCACCACTTTTTCATGCAATTAATTATATTAGAGAGTCCCAATAGCTATCGGGATAACAAGATTTACAAGATGAATAATTTTTTATCTAAAAC
>CAYLSF010001338.1:0-2361 GCA_964385675.1 uncultured Saprospiraceae bacterium | reverse complement strand
GCACTCAATAAAATCTTTATGATGTTATATGATAAAGTTGAACCAAGTAATTATGTATTCTCAATTCAAAAATGGTTGTTAGAACGAGCAGGTACACAAAGATTTCCACGAAATAAAGAAGTTATTGAAGCATTGAAACTTAAAGATGTTTACAACATACAATCAAAAAACAGAACTTATCTATTAGAAAGATTAGAAAATCACAACAATAGAGAAGTAGTGACAATCGACAATAATTCTGATATTACAATTGAACATATATTTCCTCAAAATCCAGACCCAAAATGGAAAATTGAGTTAGGAAATGAGGAATACAACAAAGTCAAAGAGAATTACTTACATACGATTGGAAACTTGACATTATCAGGAAATAATGGAAAACTAGGTAATAAGCCATTTCTAAAAAAGCGTGACTTAGAAATCGGAGGATATAAGGATAGTAGGCTATGGTTAAACAAATATCTTTCTGAAATTGATAACTGGAATAGTGAAGAAATAGAGAAACGATTTAGTAAATTAGCAGAGAGATTTTTAGAAATATGGAAATATCCTAATATTGACATTGATGACAAACAAAGTTCTAGTGAAGTCAATATCTTTGAAGCAGAAGCACCAAGACATAAAAAACTTGAATATGCGATATTTTTAGACCATAAAATAGAAGTTCGTCAAGTATCAAAACTTTATGTTGAAGTAATAAAACAATTATTTGAATTAGAACCCGAAACATTTTTCACAACTGATTTAGGTGTAAAGCTAAGTTTATCAAAGAAACCCGAAGAAGATAAATTGAGGCAACCAGTAAAAATAAATGATACTTATTGCATTGAAGCAAATATGGATAGTGTCAGTAAATTTTACAAGATAAAACAAGCCTTAATAATTTTCGGCTTAGAAGATGAATTAACAATAAAATATGCAGACAAATAAAATAAATAAAAAAATACAGCCACCAACAATCGCAGCATCGTCCAGCATCGGCATGAATGCCGTCGCCGTAGTTGCTGCGTCAGCCGTTGGGCGCAAGCAATGGAAATAAATAAAATAGGGCAAACGAAAAGTCATTTTCCTAATATGTAAATAATTGACATTCAAATTCATAATTTTGAGTTCAAAAACGGATTAGAATTATGAATGGTATAGAATTACTTGTATCAGAAGTCCGTAAGATTGAAGATTTTCGTAAACTTCGAGGACAACGATACAAATTACATAATTTATTATCCATCTTTATCCTAGCTATAATAGCAGGAGCAGATGATTTTGTTGCTATATCTACTTTTGCATCAAGTAAAAAAGTTTTTCTAGTAAAACATGGATTAATCCAAGACAATCGTATTCCATCACATGATATATTTCGTCATGTATTGATGATGTTAAAAAAATCTGAACTAGCAAAACTATTAGCAATTTGGCTACAAAACGCGGTTGATAACTCTTCAAGTACAACCTCTACAGTAGCTACTATAGCGCCTAATGATTTACAGCCAAAAATGATACATATTGACGGTAAATCATTACGAGCTACTCGCAAAGGTAATCAACACACTCGAAGTGCTTTACAAATTGTTAGTGCTTATTGTAGCAATAATAGTATAACAATTGGTCAGCAAATCATAGAAAAGAAAAGTTGTGAAAAAACAGCTATACCACAACTTATAAAAATGCTAGATTTACAATCAACAGTTGTTACTATTGATGCTATTGCAAGTTTCAAAGCAACAGCTAAACTCATTGTCAGCAAAAAAGCAGATTACCTATTAGCACTCAAAAAGAACAACAAACATCTTTTTTGGGAAGTTGAAAGTTTCTTCGAAACATTTATTGATACTGCGTTGATAATTGATGTATTTTCTAGTGAAGAAAACGCACACGGTCGCTATGAAAAACGTACTTGTCGAGTTATCAGTGATTTAAAATACCTTCCTGATGTCCAAAAATGGAAGAATTTAAAGTCTATCATTTGTGTAGAGTCAATACGGACTATTCATAACAAACCTAATAAAACAAGTATCGAAAAACGCTATTATTTATCTAGTTTAGAGCCTAATGCTCAAATACTTGCCCAGTGTATTCGTAAACATTGGACAGTTGAAAATGAATTACACTGGTCTTTAGACGTTTCTTTTAACGAAGACAAATGTAAAATTCGAGATAAAAACGCTGCTGCAAATTTCGCCGCAACTAGAAGATTTGCTTTAGGTTTACTTAAAAATGCTAAGCTATCCAACGTCGGCATTAAAAATCAACGTTTGCAAGCTGCTTGGGATGATAGTTTCTTAGAAAAATTATTCCTATTTTTCAATCATAACATATTATAAAAATTACTTTTCGTTTGCCCTATCCCTATACAATAAATTT
>CAYLSF010001337.1:0-2361 GCA_964385675.1 uncultured Saprospiraceae bacterium | reverse complement strand
TTCTGGGGTAATGTGATAAATAGTTCTCTAGGATTTTTTAAATCATTTGTGTATATTTATAAGATTATATTAGATAAAAAATTTAGCGAGTTATGATTTCAAGAATGTTTAAAACACCAGGTCATCAGCGATACAATTACAAACCTCGCTATTATGATCCAAAGAAGGAAGAATTAGAGGAGAAAATGAAAAAAGCGAAATCTATCAAAGAAGGTGATAAAGCTGCCATCAAGTCTCGCATTTCTAGCAATATGAGACGGTATAAAAATAGAAAAACAGCTTCTCAACAAACCGCAAAAGCCAACGCTCGTTTTGGTTTGATTGCCTTGATATTAGCTATCATTCTATTTTATGGTATGCAACAATATATGCCTTACTTTGATTCGATGTTTTAAATTGTAGTTACTCTAGAAAAATCTCCATGGCAGACGTCATACAGTTATTACCCGACGCAATAGCAAATCAGATAGCAGCAGGAGAAGTGATTCAACGTCCTGCTTCCGTTGTAAAAGAATTATTAGAAAACGCCGTAGATGCGGGTAGCACACAGGTCAAATTAATTGTCAAAGATGCAGGAAAAACACTCCTTCAAGTCATTGACAACGGATGTGGTATGTCTGAAACTGATGCACGAATGTGTTTTGAGCGTCATGCTACCTCAAAAATTCGGACTTCTGCCGATTTATTTTCGATTCGTACGATGGGGTTTCGGGGTGAAGCAATGGCATCTATAGCTGCTGTAGCACAAGTAGAATTAAAGAGTCGTCGTCGCACTGATGAACTTGGTACCCGAATCAATATAGAAGCAACTGCTGTAAAATCTCAACAACCTTGTCAATGTAGTGAAGGTACAAGTATATCGGTCAAAAACTTATTTTATAACGTTCCTGCTCGGCGTAATTTCCTAAAAACGAATGCTGTAGAAATGCGTCATATCATTGATGAGTTTCAGCGTGTAGCCTTAGCAAACCCTGATGTATTTTTTTCCCTTCATCATAATCGAGTAGAGCTTTTCCACCTGCCAAAAGGAAATTTAAGACAACGAGTTGTCGGTATATTTGGAGCGAATAGTAATAAAAAATTGGTTCCAATTAATGAAGATACAGACATTGTAAAATTGACGGGTTTTATTGGTAAACCCAATTTTGCCCGTAAAACTAGAGGCGAACAATTCTTTTTTGTCAATAATCGCTTTGTGAAAAGTGGCTACCTGAACCATGCGATTATGGGGGCGTATGAGGAATTATTACAAAAAGATACGTATCCTTTTTATACCATTTTTATAGAAATTGATCCGCGTAGTATTGATATTAATGTACACCCAACCAAGCAAGAAATTAAATTTGAAGATGAACGATTGGTTTATAATTATTTAAAAGTAGCGGTACGTCATGCTTTAGGTCAATATAATATTTCACCTTCTATTGATTTTGAGCAAGAAATTAATTTTTCTAATTATAACATTCAGCGAACGCCGAAGCAAACGTCAACTTCATCCTCTACGGAAAAATCAAAGGATTCTAACTGGCAATTGTTTCCAAAAGAATCAAATGAACGCACCACCAATAATCAGAAAAATTGGGAAAAACTCTATGAAGGGCTAGAAGACTTTGAAGTCAAAGAAGAAACAGATGAAACGGAAGAAGCCATTACAATTGAAAGTCAATGGACAGAACAAGCTCCTTTAGATACCATAGATAGCAGTTTTAGTCAACAACAGAAAAAGCCTTATCAAATTCATGGTAGCTACATTGTCAGTCAAATCAAATCTGGGTTCTTACTCATAGATCAGCAAACAGCACATGAGCGTATTTTATTTGAGCGGTATTTAACGGCTTTAGATAAAAATGAGCCGCTCACTCAAAAAGAGTTATTCCCTAAAACGATTGAACTATCCACTTCTGATACGGAGATTTTAAAAACCATTCTCCCTCAAGTCAATACATTAGGGTTTGATATACAATTTTTTGGTCAAAATGCCTTTGTCGTCCATGGTGTTCCTGCTTATGCCAAACATCAAGATGATCAAAAAATGGTAGAACGCTTAATTGAGCAGTTTAGAAATAACGTAGCCTTACATTTAGATTTAAGGGAAAATATCGCACAATCTTTAGCCCATAGTACGGCTATCAAAAAAGGGCAAACCTTAACACCTGTAGAAATGCAGCATCTAATAGATGAGTTATTTGCCTGTGAAATTCCTTACAAAGGACCGAATGGTAAAAATTGTTTTATTACCTATGATTTAAATGATGTGGAGAAGTTGTTTGGGTAAGTTATCTGATAATTTCATAGAGCATTCAACTTTTTGAATCACTATCTCTTTTCATTATTTTATATTTTGTTTAGAAGTTGTTTAAT
>CAYLSF010001336.1:0-2362 GCA_964385675.1 uncultured Saprospiraceae bacterium | reverse complement strand
AACAACTAAAAAACTTATTACTATCTCCTTGACGCTAATCCGATAGTTATCGGGAGTGTTTCTATCACTCTAATTCAGTCAAATTAAATTTTATTAGCAACCATAATCTACAAAAAATGCAGCATAGCGTTCACCATACTGCATTTATACAATACATTATTACAACAAAAATTCGGGTGTTGGTAAAACCAACCTAAAACGAGTCAATTACAAAGTAATCACTCCACTATCTTTAGGTGTCGTTACGGATTTAGACACATTAACTAATGATTTTTTTACTGTACTAGCCGTTGAGGAATCGAAGCTAGAGGTAATCGCTGCTAAGTCAACGCCACTCATCACGGCAACAGTAGAAGCAATCAACTCTGCTAAAGCGGTATGATCATCCAAAATCAAGAATCGCTCCCCTAATAAGTCACGCCAGTATCCTAACACTTCCTTATTATTTCGGTATCCTGTTTCATTGATATGAATATGGAAAACATGATACATACGTTGAGCTTGTTTTAGCACATCTTTAGCATTAATCGCTTTTGATTCAGGATACCCCATGATGTTTTTCAAGCGAGCGGCATCCACACTATCCCAGCTTTTTTCGTCTCCAATCGTAAATAAGAATCCTTTTTGACCTCGCTTCTCAAAGCAATCCATAGAAGTGTGTCGCCCTGCGATTAGCCACGCTAATAAGTAAGACTCCTTATTTTGACCACCACCACCACCTTCGATGAATACGCTAGATAAACAGTTATTCAATTCATCTGTACCCGATTCAAATTGACCAACCTGCAACGGTGCTCTATCTGAAATATGATCACCAATAGCTGAAAACATCACTTGTGGATCTTCCACATCATGCTCCAAAAGGGTATCCATTAGGGAGCCTAATTTATGACGAATTAACTGCTCTGGAATTCGTCCCATAGAACCTGTTACATCCAGATAAACACCAATCGCAATAGAATTTGGATGAGCGTCAGAGTCTCTACTTTCTCTGAATACCAATCCATGCGGATTCATTTCAGGTGCAATCCTTCGAGTTTTGTTCGATTTAAAAATATCGTTTCTTGATTTTGTAGCGTATGTCTTTTTTAAATGCTTGTAAGCATCACTAGACCAACTTGTATAACCCATGATTTTTTGTTTTTGACGGTTGATGGTGAACGGCTGACGATAGACGGTCAAGAGTTCACCACTAACCTCGTTCTAAAATGTGTTTTTAATTTGGCATCGACTCGGTTAAAAGTCGATGCCTTTTACTTGTTTGGACGTTGGAGCGACTTTCGACTAACGACAATCGAGAAGTTCTAAAAGCCATCCCTCCCGACAACTGTACGGGAAGCTATCGGGAGTGTAAAGTTGTGTTTATTTGTTATGTCTAGGATGTTAACTTTTATCCTCCTCGAAAGTCGATTATCGAAAGTCGAATCTCCCCTATAATTTCAATTCATGAAATTTGCGTTTAAAATTCTGTTTTAGCATTTTTCGATACGCGTCATAACATTCAAAAGCATTGGTATGTGTATCCAATAAAAAATTGATAAATGCTTGATGATGTGTTTTTAATAATTTCACACCTGTTCCAGAAGTATCCCCTAATAAATAAGCTGCGGTTCGTTTACATAGTTCTAAATCTATAACCGTACTTGCTCGTTTGGTATCAAAAACAGCATCGGGATACCAATTTTTATATTTCGCAGAAATGGTTTTTAATCGCCCTCCTACTTTGGTAAAGTGATAAAAAGAACCGAATACAATTCCGTGCGTTTTAGGAACGACATAGATGGATTCTGGATTAATCCCACCATGTACATAATCAATTTGAGCAAACCAGGCACAACATTCCAACAGTCGAGATAAAATCCATAGGACATGCTGTTGTGGTAATTCTAGTCCACTTAATGGAATAGAACGATGTTGAAAACGAACCGATAACTTATCGGTCAATGCCATAGAAGTCGGTAAATAACGATGAAAATGTCTAGCTGCATCATCATTTCTAGTTTTAAGGTTGACAAAATTATTATAGGATAGCTTTAATAAATCCAAATTACCTTGATAAACAGCTTCTTTATCTTTAGCTCTAAATTTTCCCGCATCATCCTGCTTTTGCTGTCCTTTTTCAAACGTCTCTCGCAATTGATACAAATGAATTAAAGCATTGACTGAGCCATCCACCGTACACCTATCAGGGTGTAACCAGCGTACCATATCTCGATAGGTTGCTTTCCAATTTCGTATATCTACCACCTCTCTAAAATGATTAGCTGTTAAGATATTTTGAATCAGAATTTGAATGTCTAAGTCTGTCATTTATTTGAATTTTTACTTAGTTTTATTTTTAAACTATCCTTAGTTTGTATTT
>CAYLSF010001335.1:0-2365 GCA_964385675.1 uncultured Saprospiraceae bacterium | reverse complement strand
AATCACTATTAATTAAAAAATTTGGTGAAAGCTATATAGAATATTCAAGGAATACTTTTAAGTTGATTCCTATCATTTATTAACTTCTATCAATTGAGCTAGCCTAAGCAATTATATGCCTACTATTCATTAATGATACAATTTAAGCCAATCTTTTATGAATACAATATTCAACTGGTAAAAATATGCCTACTCGCAAGATAAAGGATCCACTTTAACCCAATAGAAGCAAATGTCGTTCAAAAATAATCATTGGAAACCTAAACCCCAGGTATTCATCTACAAAATAACTGATTAGAACTTATCCAACTGAAGTTCCGCAAAATGTAAGTTTTTGCTGGTATAAAAGTTTACAGTGCTTTTATACCAGCCTTTCTTTTTCCCCTATTTAAGAATGGCACGTATGAGTGTGTCTTATTCTTAACATACTGGTTTAGCATATTATTTAACCTTCATAGAGCATGGCTTATATAACAATGTAAAATATATTTTTACTATTCAATCATTATGGGAATAGTGGTCTGTTTTCCAGTATCATATTGAATAATTCGTAGCCAATAAAGATTTGAAGGAAGAGGCTTAATTGCTAGATCAATCCTACTTGAAATACCAAGATGGATATTGGTTTGAATTTCACGTCCAAACGCATCAAAAATTTGGGTAAATATACTTCCAGGTGGTTCCGCAAACTCAAGAAACAATTGATTACTTGCTGGGTTAGGATAAGCTTTTAGAAAAATTGATAGATCTATTTTAGAGGTAGATACCAATGCACTACAATCTTCGGAGAAATTTGGATTATAACTAGCAACAGGCCAACTCATTATAAAAGGGGTCCATTCCGGAATGATAAAAGAAGCACTATCTCCACCGACATCAGTCAAGAGGTTGGGAAAACTACCTAAGTCTCCAACATCTGAAGTTTCTCCGATTATTAAATTAGGGCAATTTTTTTCCATAGCTATTGAAAAAACTTCAAAATCCTGAAAATTTAATCTTTGATGATAGATAAGTTGACCAGAAGTATCATAGCCTGCAATGAAAGTCTGTGTCATTAATGGTTGCTCATTTCCAACTCCTATTAAGGCAGTATCTACGCCTGGATCTAAGTCAATAAATCCTTCGACCATATTTCCAGCCAAATACCAATCTCCTGCTGGTGTTGTTTTTATTCCAGCGATGGTTTCATCACTATAAAATTCTGGACTTAAATCTCCAATTACTATAACACGATCAAATTTACCTCCTTTTAAATAACGCGCAACAAAAATATCTTGATTACCAAACACCGGAAACTTTGTTTCGGCGAGACCTTTATTAGTAGTGGGATCAAAATCAGTTGGATTAAAAATTAACCCAGCAAAAAACAAATTGTCTTGGCGGTCCCATTCTAAAAACATAGAGGGTCGTTGTATACCTCCAACAATCTTATATGCATATTGCAAGCCACCATCTTGATCATAAGTAGCTAAAAAGTATCCTCTTTCGGGGAAGCCACTCAACACCGCTTCATTATTTGTGGGATCAAAATCCCAATCTGATTCTAAAACACCTGCAATAGCCAAACTTCCATTATCCGAAATAGATACTATAGTCTCTGCAACTGTTCCTGGCACTGGAAATGCATAACGCAGTTCTCCGTTTACATTGTAAGAGGCAATAACTGGTACATCAACTATAAATTCCAAATCCGGATTTGGATTAATATCCAGTATCTCTCTTTCTCCGCCATCTATCATAACGTAAACATTTCCTACATTATCTGACCCTAAAATCTGATTCCTAGTGAACCATGAATTTCCATATCTTGAAAAACTAAATTCTGGTATTCTAACTCCATACCTAAAATTACCTTTGCTATCGTAAGATGCTAGAAAAGAGCTTTCCTTATCACTTCCACCAGCTTCGACCCAAAATTCTTCTGAAGATGGATCTAAATCCAAACTATCTTGAAATGTACCTATTACATAAATATTATTAAAACCATCTACGGTTAAATCAAAAATAGAGACTCCCCTCCTTGTTTCAGGGTAATAGAATGGGAAGGCAAAATTAAGCTCACCAGATCGTTTGTAAGAAGCTAAATAAGCTGCATATTCTTTATTTATTGGTAATTCAACAATACCCGGGCCAGGATCCATATCATGAACCCCAATAGCATAACCCACGACAATGCGATTGTTATCATAGTCAGTATCTACAAAGTTTACAGAAACATCAATACCTTCCCAATGAAATATAGTCTGAGACGGAGCAAAATGGACGAAGAGAATAAAAGTAAATAAGTAAGAGTATTTTTGCATAAGGATTGAGATTTAGTAATAATGAAAAATGTATGTTCAATCTTCTTTTCTCATAGCTATTG
>CAYLSF010001334.1:0-2366 GCA_964385675.1 uncultured Saprospiraceae bacterium | reverse complement strand
AGTCCCGACCAACAACAAATCATTTTGGATATTTTAACCGACGCTATCGCCAAACATGGTTATACAATGGCGGTTAATTTATCATCCCTCAAAAAAGAGGTCAAAGCTTTTCAAGCAGAAGTGGAAAAAGAAATTAGAATTCCACATAGTGTACCCGTAGAACAACACATGCCGGTACCTGACGAGTGTTTTAGGTTAGAAAAGAAGGATAATAAGTTTCGAGGGGTATTGGTCAAAATCAAACAATATCGAGCTTTAAAAATAGACGAGCCGCAAGTCACCAATTTTTATGATGAAGAAAAAAACCTAGTCAATCGGGTTCGTGCTGCCAAGGGAAAAGTAGCAAACACTATAGAGGTTCATAGAGAATCTATCAAAGAAGTCTATCCTTTAGAAACTAGACTGATAGATAAAACCGAAATCATCACCAAAAAACCACATCCGATTGTTCAAAAATTTTGGGATGAACGGTATCAGCAATTGGATACTTTTATTAATCAGCAATTGGACAATATGAAAAATAATCGTCCAGCAGAAATTGATCAACTGGATCAAAACCTATTCGTTGACGCCGAATTTGCGGATGTGGTAAAAAAGAATTTTGAAGAAGTAGAAAGTCATTTAAAACAACTAAAATTAACTTTAGAGCAATTGCAATTTGCTTATACGACGATTTAAGGTTTGATTACTTTTATTGTCTATAAAGAAACAAATACATATTCATTTTTCGTTCTTTATAAGAAATCTGTAAAATCTGTGCTAATCTGTGGCGTTCTTCTCCCCTTTCCCTAAATTTACAATGCGTTTTGCCAGCTAAACCAAAACCATTGTAATCATTATGAAGAGACGACATTTCTTAAAATATGCCTCTGCCCTATCCACAGGTTCAATTTTATTGAACAATACTCCTGTTAAAGCATTTGCGACTTTGCCATTGATTCAAACCTTAAATACTTGTGTGGGCATCAATGAACGGGTTTTGGTATTATTGCAAATGAAAGGGGGCAACGATGGGTTAAACACCCTAGTCCCTGTCAATCAATATACCACCTATGAATCTCTTCGCCCCAATGTCAAAATTCCAAATAGTGGAGTCAATCAATATATTGACCTAGACTTGACGCTTCCTGTAGCCGATCAAGTGGGTTTACATCCCGTTTTAACAGGATTTAAAAATCTATATGATAGTGGATTAGTTCACATTGTACAGGGGGTAGGTTATACCAATTTTAATTTATCGCATTTTAAATCTACCGATTTATGGCTATCGGGGGGTGATGGCACCAATAGCTATTTTAATATTGATACAGGATGGATGGCAAGGTATTTAGAAAGTGTTTTTCCGAATGTTGCGGGGAATCCTACTGTACAAATGCCTGACCCTTTGGGCATACAATTGGGCAGTCAAAAACCCTCTTTTGGATTTCATACCCACAATCCAAACCCTGTTTCTATCAATTTAGCAGGTCAAGATCCAGCAGGTTTTTTCTCGTTAATCAATGGCGTAGGCGGTTCTCCGATTACCAATGTTCCCGGTTCTGAGTATGGGCAGCAGTTGCAGTTTATTATGAATGTGGAAAATAATACGCAGGTCTATGCCCAACAAATTTCTACCGTATTTGGTCAAGGCTCAAATAGTGCGACTTACCCCAACACCTATTTAGCCAATCAACTAAAAACAGTAGCTAAACTCATCAAAGGCGGTTGTAAAACCAAAGTTTATTTGGTGGATATTGATGGATTTGATACGCACGTTGCACAGGTTGTATCGGGCAGTACGACTACTGGAGTACATGCTGAATTGCTACAAGAATTTTCAGATGCGATTAAGGCGTTTCAAGATGATTTGGCGGCTTTAAGTTTAGCAGATAAAGTCTTAACGGTCACATTATCTGAATTTGGAAGAAAAGCAAAAGATAATTTAAGTTTAGGAACCGATCATGGTACAATTGCTCCTATGTTTGTATTTGGAACAGCAGTAGAACCTGGTCTGTCAGGTACAAATCCAGATTTAACCAATTTGGGAGGTCCCAGCTTAGATCAATTACAAACCGTACAATATGATTATCGTCAAGTATTTGCTACCGTATTGCAAGATTGGCTCGGTGCAGATACGATGACTATAAATGCAACAGGTTTTGGCCCGTGGGAAAGTCAAAAATTAAACCTCATCAATAGTACCTACAAAGTAGATTCTAGCTGCTATATCACAGCTTTACCGATTGAGTTATTTTATTTTAACGCCAAATTATTAGGCGATCAAACGGTGCAGTTGACATGGGAATCACTCAATACACATTTTGACGATCAATTTGAGGTGCAGCGAAGTGTGGATGGAAAAACATTTGAAACGATTGAAATTGTAG
>CAYLSF010001333.1:0-2367 GCA_964385675.1 uncultured Saprospiraceae bacterium | reverse complement strand
CTAGCGTTAATCTCTAAATTTTTGGATACTATATCCAATATGAAAAGCCTCTATCATAGGGGCTTTTTTATATGAATTAGACTAATAATGTAAAACCAAATTCGTATTTTTAGGCTTAATTTATAAGTAAAATATTATCATTCAATCTCAATAAGGCACACGGAAAAAGTAAATTTATATTCTTCAGCGAGGCAATTTTTGCCTCAATTGAATCAAAAAATCGTAGTTTATCGGAATAAACCTAGAGTTTTTTGATAAAGAGTGAGGTAAAAAGAGACCGTTCAAGAGTGTAAAGTTATTTTTGTAGTGTGCCTAATCATTGGGAGTAAAAATTTAAATATACATGGCATTTGAAGTTAGTGGTGAGTTAAATAAAAAATTTGATACCACTCAAATTACAGATTCTTTCAAGAAAAGAGAATTTGTATTGGAAATTGAAGATGGAAATTATTCTCAATTTATTAAATTTCAATTAATTCAAGACAAATGTTCTTTATTAGATCCTTTTAATGAGGGGGATAAACTAAAAGTGCATTTCAATTTAAGAGGTCGTCCTTACAATAATCGTCAAGGAGGCGTTACTTATTTTACAAATCTACAGGCTTGGAGAATTGAAAGTGAACAACCGCCTGCACCTCAAAATACACCACCGAGTGCTACTGATTTTCCTTCTATGGATGATATTCCACCAGAAACAGGGAATAATGATGATTTACCATTCTAAGATTTGACTATATTTAATTATGTCAATTAAAATAAAAAGGAAGCCTCAATGGTTTACATTGAGGCTTCCTTCCTATTATTTTCACTAACCATTAACCATTAACCATTAACCATTAACCACTAATCCACCTCCTCATATTCTACATAATCCCCTCCTTTTCGGTTCTTTTGAGAGGATTTTTTCATTTTGATGGTAATCATATCATCATCCACCTCCTTTACCTTTTTAGCCTCCGATTTTCCACCAATGCCTAATGGCTTGATAAAATATTGATAAGCAAAATACCCCAAAACGATGTACATCAATAATTTAAAAATCATACTATACTATAATTTTAAAAAATTCGACAAGTCAAAATAGAAATATCATCAGGAAAGGCACGCCGCCATTTAAAGGAATTAATTTTAATCATTAGGTGCGTATTGAGTTCCGAAGCAGAGGCATTTTTATTATTCATAATGAACTCCCCTAAATACTTGGTATCAAAAAATACATCTTCTTCATTTCTCAAATCTGTTAACCCATCTGTGTACGTTACAATCAATGCTTCTTGTGGAATCTTTACATGCCCAATAGAGATCATTGGAATTTCCTCAAACATTCCTAAGATCGTACATCCTTCGTTGAGATGTTTAATTTCACCATCCATCAGCATTAATGGCGGATTATGCCCTGCATTCACATAAAACATCTCACGGGTCTTGAGGTTGACTTCACAACAGAAAAAGGTTAAAAACCGCTCTCCTTTAGTGATTTTTAGTACACTCTGATTTAATTGTTGTATAAAATCTTCTTTCTCTAACCTACGATGAATCAAAGACTGTAAGTTAGCTTGAAAATTTGCCATTAATAAAGCAGCTGAAATCCCTTTTCCAGAAATATCTGCAATACAAAAAGCGAATTCATCCTCACCAAAATCAATATAATCAAAATAATCGCCTCCAATTCGAGAGTGTGGTAAGTAGATACTATCTAGCTCATATTTTTGATTTGAAGGCAGCTCAGAAGGAATGAGCATATTTTGAACTTGACTTGCTAGTTCTAGTTCTTTACCCAGTCGTTCTTGTTCTAATTGCTTTTTGAATAATCGTTTATTTTCAATGGCAACGGAGATAATATTGGTGATAGTTGTGATGAATTTAATCTTTTCATACATTTCTTCATCACGGCCCAAGTTGCCAATCAATGCAAAAGCAATAGGTTGTTTTTTGTGATAAACAGGAATAATAATATCAAAATGAGAAACTACGGGATGCTCGTTATCCAGTAGATTTGTCATTCTGCTATACTTCAGTAGTTCATCTGTTATATCTAGTTCTTGCTGTTCTTCCCCTAATCCAATAGCCGTAGTACAACTCCAGAAATTATCTTGTTTGATGTACAATGCCATTTTTTCAATGCCCATTTCCCAGCTCAAGATGGAACGATAAATTTTGAACAAAGCATCGGCAGCTAGGTTATTGTTGATGGCTTGAGTCACCTCCAATAGACGATTGATTTGAAGCTGTTTCAGCGACAAATCACGTTCTAATAACTCTAGATTCGTTTTACTTTTCCCTTTTTCCTTGAACGGGTCTTTCACGTGCAAAGTGTGTGCAATTTTTAAATAATAAATTGAAATTGATTATTGTAAGGAACAGGTA
>CAYLSF010001332.1:0-2369 GCA_964385675.1 uncultured Saprospiraceae bacterium | reverse complement strand
TAGTTGGAATTATGATGTAAGAGAGGATAGGATGTATTGGTCAGATCAAATATTTGATTTGTTAAATATTCCAATAAGAGATTATTTCACTTTCAATGAAGTTGTAGATTTATTTATACCAGCTCAGTATAAATCTATTTTTTTAGAGACACTTCATAAAAAAGAAACCTTTCCTTCTTTCAACTTTAAATTGGATAAAAAAGTTAATGATAAACTTAAGACTTTCCGATTAATCGGTCATAAAACATTTGATGAAAAAGGTAATGTAGTACAACTAAGTGGTGTATTACAAGATATTACCACTATCGTTAAGAAAGAACAGGACTTAGCTTATTCTAACTCATTGACTAAAGCAGCATTGGATTCTACGGCTGATGGAATATTGATAGTTAATAATAGGGGAGAGGTTACTGATTTTAACCAAAAAATAGTTGACCTTTTAGGATTTGATAAAGAAAACCTAGATACTGCTACACTTTCTGGTATAAGTAATTATTTAAATGTACAATTATTAAATGCCGATTCAATTATTGATAAAATAGCCTTGTTAAGTAAAAATCTTACTTTGGTTAGCTTTGATTTATTAGAGTTTAAGGATGGACGCTTGTATGAATTGTATAGTCAACCTCAGCGATTAAAAAATAAAGTGGTAGGACGAGTTTGGAGTTTTAGGGATATTACCATTCAGGAAAATAGTAAACGAGCATTAAAACAGAGTCTTGAATTTATGCAAAATGTTTTGGATTCGTTACCACACCCCTTCTTTTATAAAGATGAAAATCAAAGGTACGCATTGTGTAATCAAGCATTTTCTGATTTTCTTCAATTACCATCGAAATCTATTATTGGTAAAACTATTGAAGAAATAAAAGCTATAGATTCTATCGCTATACATATACAGAATGACTCAAAATTATTAGAAAATGGAGGGCAATCTGTATATGAATCTTCTCATATCATAAATAATCAGCCTGCTAAAAGTGTATTGTCTTATAAAAATGTAATCAGAGATAAAGATGGACAACATAAGGGAATTGTAGGGACAATTGTGGACATTACGGAGCGAAAGAAAGCACAACAGATTGTAGAAGAAAGTGAAATTAAATTTAGGAGTTTATTTGAACAAGGTCCTTTGGGAATTGTGATTGATACTACTGGTAGTAAACTTGTAGGAGTGAATAATCAGTTTTGTAAAATGTTGGGTTATACGCCCGAAGAACTTGCTACAATGACGGTGGCAGATATAACGCATCCGGCAGATAGGCATAAGCATAAAGGCCTTTACGAGAATGTATTAAAAGGAAAATTAGATAGTTTTAGTATTGATAAGCGGTATATAACAAAAGATGGGGGGATTCTTTGGGCTAAAGTGTTTATAAATATAGCAAGAGATGAAGAAGGGCAATATAAATACGATATTGCCATGATACAAGATATCACGGAACAAAAGCGACAAACTAGACAAATTAATACCCTTTTGAATGAATTAAAAAAGGTTAATGAAGAGTTGGATCATAAAGTGAAAATTAGAACGCAAGCGTTAGAACGTTCTAATGACGAACTCTTACGCTCTAATCAAGATCTGGAGCAGTTTGCTTATGTAGCTTCTCATGACTTACAAGAGCCTTTGAGAATGGTTTCTAACTTTGTACAATTGATAGATAAGCGATACGGAGATAAAATTGGGCTTCAAGGAAGAAGTTATGTTTCTTTTGCCGTACAAGGTGTGAAACGCATGTCAGAATTAATTAAAGATGTTTTAGAATATTCACGAGTAGGACATAAAGAAGGCAATATGAGAATGGTGAATATTGAAAAAATAATTCGTTCAAAGTTATTTTCATTAGGCCGTAAGATCGAAGAAAAAAATGCAACTGTTCAAATCAATCACAAGATGCCAACGGAACTTTATTGTGAACCTCAACTCATTGGTTTAGTATTCCAAAATTTGATTTCTAATGCCTTGAAGTTTAATAAACATAAGCATCCTCAAGTCATTATAGATTGTGAAGAGCAGGAAGAACATTGGCAATTTAGTGTACAAGATAATGGAATTGGTATCGCTCCTCAATATCAGCAAAAAATATTTGAAATCTTTAAGCGTTTGCACGGTCAAGCAGAATACGAAGGTACAGGTATCGGCTTATCTTTATGTAAAAAAATCGTAATGCGACATAAAGGAGAAATTTGGTTGGATTCTGTTCCGAATGAAGGCACTACATTCTACTTCACTATTCATAAAGATCTAGCGGAAAAAATATCTGCTACTAAATCTTCTGTTGTGTTGGGCATGATGGCATGATGTTTACTGACTAGAAGAACTGTGAAAAAGAAGCGTTACAAAAACAGGCAATAGAAGCGTGACATTT
>CAYLSF010001331.1:0-2372 GCA_964385675.1 uncultured Saprospiraceae bacterium | reverse complement strand
AGTCTTTTAAATACAATAGAATACCTATAAATCCTAGGTTACTATGAAAGTAATGGATTTGTAATTACTGTAAATTTTTATTATTTTTAATATAAAATACGTTATGTCAAGAAGAGATAAGTATCATTATAATGTAAAGGAAGCGTTAGAGAAAGAGGGTTGGAAAGTAACAGATGATCCTTATATCTTACGGGTAAAAGATGAAAAGAATATTGTAAAAAGTTTTCCTGTTGATTTAGGTGCTGAAAAATTAATCGCTGCCGAAAAAGGAACGATTAAAATAGCTATTGAGGTCAAGACATTTGAAGAATCTAGTGTTATTAATGCGTATCATAAAGCGTTAGGTCAATATATGGATTATCTAGCTGGACTAGAACTACAAGAACCAAATCGAAAACTCTACTTGGCTATTTCTACTAAAGCATATCAAGCTTTGATGGAAAATCCTTTATCAAAATTATCTTTACGACGATTTAATGTTCGAGTAATCATCGTAAATATTAATACCAATAGAATTGTACAATGGATAGATTAACTTTTTTTCAAAATACAATAGTAGCGATTTTAGAAGATAATGCAGCTTACTACAAAGGCACGACTAATCCTTTAAATTTATTGATATTGGAAGATAGAAAACGGAATCACTTTCAATTATTGATGCAAGGTTGGGATAACGAACAATATATTTTTCAATGTTTATTTCATTTGGATATTATCAATGATAAAATCTGGATTCAATGGAATGATACTGACTTTCCAATAGAGGAAGAATTATTAAAATGTGGTGTTTTGAAAGATGAAATTGTCATTGGCGTAAAGCACCCAAATGTTAGGAATATAACTGATTTTGCTATTGCATAAATCAATAAATCCAAATAAACCCTCAAAAGTGATTCTAGCCATTTAGAGTAAAATGCCCCTACCCTACCTTAAACCCTCGTACAATGCTTAGTTTTTTTGTTAGTAAAGGTCGAAAGTCATCCCTCCCGATAACTATCGGGAAGCTATCAATTGTCAAAAATAATAACAACTATTCTCAAACATCATTTCTATACTTGACGTTTCAGTATCTACAATCATCATTTTTAAACATAACAAATCATCATTGCATGAAAAAAAGGTATCTACTTTTATTATTGATTAGTACATTCTATGTTCAAGGTTTTGCCCAACAAATTATAGACAAAACCATTACGTGGGATAACGAAACTAGGGAGTATTCCATTTATATTCCGGCTGGCTATCAGCCTGGTATGTCGTTGCCTATGGTTTTTGACCTTCATGGTTTAGGGTCTAATATTTTCCAACAAAGACTCTATTCTGCTTTTATTGCCGTAGCCAATACCGCTAATGTATTTGTAGTACATCCGCAAGGATTGGAAAGAACACAAGGCGGCACTACTGCCACACACTGGAATGCTCATTTTGGTACAGGGGTAGATGATCTAGGCTTTTTAAATATTATTATCGACTATATGTACACCGATTATGGTATTGATTTAAGTCGAGTGTATTCCACGGGAATGTCGAATGGAGGCTTTATGAGTTATATGTTATCGTGCCAATTGAATGATAGAATTGCAGCTATTGCCTCAGTAACGGGTACCATGACATTTACACAAATAGACTCTTGTATGCCCACAAGACCGACACCTATTATGCAAATACACGGCACAGCGGACTCTACAGTACCGTATGTAGGTTCTCCATTTTTATATCCCGACATTGATAGCACAGTGAATTGGTGGGTTAATTACAACAACTGCTCACAAGTAATCACCACACCGCTTCCTGATATTGACATGACGGACAATAGTACAGCTAGTTTGGATGTTCATAGTCAATGTGATGACAATGTAGAGGTTCATTTTTATAAAATTCAAGATGGCGGACACTCCTGGCCTGGTGCTTTTCCTGTGGCAGGACTCGGAAATACCAATCAAGATTTTAAGGCTTCTGAGGTAATTTGGCAGTTTTTTAACCAATATCAACATCCAAATCCAAGGGCAGGAACACTCGTTTCTACCCAAGATGTCATTTCGGAAGAATGGGTTAATATTTTTCCAAATCCTGTCGATGATATTTTAAATATCGTCGTAGAAGAAGCAACGGTGGAGCAGGTTTCAATTTATGATGCGATGGGTAGAGTTGTAAAAAATTGGCATCAGCCTAATCCATCCGTCTTGTCTGTATCCGTTGCAGATTTAACCAAAGGAATTTATTTGGTTCAAATTAGAACAAATCAAGGTGTGATTACGCAGAAGGTAGTTAAACAGTAGGTTGTTCAGGTAAAGCCGTTATGATAATGGATATTGTAACAAGGGTTTTCTTATAAAAACTTTGAGTAATCAAAATACGTACTTTTTGAACCA
>CAYLSF010001330.1:0-2373 GCA_964385675.1 uncultured Saprospiraceae bacterium | reverse complement strand
AGATTGTTCGTGAGTACGAATTTGCACAAAATACACACCTGTTGATAATTCTTCTAAATCATAAAATATAGTATTCTCACCTTTATTAAGTGGTATTTGAGAGGTTTTTATCAAAGATCCTACTTCATTGAAAATACGAACTTGTGCATCCTCTGAGTGTATCGAATTAATTTCTAATCGAAAGTTTCCTTTATTTGGATTTGGATGAATTGAAGAAAAGCGTGTAGATAGAATATTTATAGCTGAACTAGAAGAGATAATTGCCTTTTCTACACATGCTTTCACTAGGTAAGTACCATAAGTATATGATGCATCAATAGTAGGATAACTAATCTCATTATAGGTCAAAGCATCGGTATCACTATATAAACCACCCATATAAACATTTTCAAAATTGTCATAAACACCTGAATATGATGTTGTAAAATTGACTTCATTTGCATCATGAATATATTTAAGATCAGTAGTATTGCCCATAGAGTCTAAAGTCGCTAGAAAATTCACTCTACCACTCGCATCTACAGTAAAATTATCAAAAACAGAACCTCCTGCTGCATTACCAGAAAAATAAATATTATTGTAAACGTCCGTTTCTACATTCGTAGCCCATTGTGAACCGCCAGGTGCATTTGCTGGACCGAAATGTCGAGCAAACATTAAATTTCCATTGGTATCAAACTTAATCAATAAAATAGGTTTAGCAGAAGTAGTATTAATGACCGTATTGGCAATCGTTAAAGTCGTATCAGCCATTCCTGCTACGATCACATTATTACTAGCATCAACCGTAGCACCATAAAAATTACTAAATGTTCCAAAACCCGCTGGAAATACACCATTATTAAGCCATAGCGCTTCACCTGTACTTCCTTCGAGTTTAGCGATATAGGGACTAAAATTATTATCTGGTTCTTGGACAGAAATACTACCAATCGTAAAATTATTACCATAAAAACCACCGACATAAACATCACCATTATGGTCTGTAGTCAAAGCCCAACCTCTATTGTAAATAAAACCAGAAGACGGCACACCATATGATTGAATAGCCCAAATCTCATTGCCATTTTCATCCCATTTTAATACAAAAAGCTCTCTTTCACCAGGGAGTACATTGGTTTCTAAAATATCACTACCAAAAAATAATTTACCTGTAAAATAACCTGTTGCCAATACATTTCCACTATCGTCTACGGTAATACCTGTAGCCCAAGCGTTTGTAAAGGTTTGCATTGTAGTAGTTTGTAATGTATAACTTCTAAACCAAACTATACTACCTGAATTATCAAATTTGACAACGAGGATATTTTGTTCATTGCTAAAAACGGTTTGACCGCCAATGACGATACTATCTCTAAAAGTCGTTGTCAGATAAATATCACTACCATTAGCGTGTAAGTCATTGACTGTACCTCCAAAATTCATTTCTAGTGTTTTCGTCCAAACGTTATTGCCCAAAGAGTCTACTTTGGCAACCATGAGCATATCACCATTTTGCAAAATGCTATTCGTCAGTACATCACCATTGAAAACAGCATAAGAACTGTCAATTTTAGCAGAAGTATATACATTACCAGCAGCATCTATCGCCGTTCCAAAATGGTTGATAGAAGCAGTCGGTGTACCTCCTGTAACAACCCATTCGTTGCATTGAGCAAAAGCTGTATATGAACAAGAAATCAAGAAAACGAGTAAAATTGAAGCGTGTAAGAATGTTTTTTTCATAATAGATTATTAAAAATGAGTAATATTTAACCTAATAACGTATCAAGTACTATATTCATGAATGTTAGTCATTCCTAAAATTAGGGAATGAAATTATTTTAGTACTTTTCTGAAACTTAAGTACTTAGCCAAAAGGCTTTAAATATCTTAACTTGTTATTTTGTCTAGGTACTTAAAATTTATAACGAGTTATACTTGTTAAGATAAAAGATCAATTCAACGCATACTTATTGACTATTCGTAAAAATCTATAATCTCTTCTAAATCCTTTTCGGTATGCTTTACTCCAAATTCTTCGGATACCTTTCTATTGTAGATTAAGAGTATAAAAAATAAATAGGTAGTAGTCGTTGTCAAAATACCACCTAGCATCACAATATCTGTGCTAGAATTTGAAATTATATTTGTAATAAGAGCATACATAATCACAAGGAATAATAAAGTGAGTAAAACAGCTATGACGTGTCTAGCCCAATTTAATTTTATAATTAAAGCTACTGATATAAGTATTGCGACAATAACACCTATCGTAAATGAAATAAATAAAGGGTCCATTTCATCATTATACTCCATTTGCCTACGGAATACATCTATACTTACAGAAAGGAATAAACAACCAAAACCTATAATTAAAATGCCAAGTAAAGT
>CAYLSF010001329.1:0-2380 GCA_964385675.1 uncultured Saprospiraceae bacterium | reverse complement strand
GTATTGGTTGCTAGGTAAATACTATCTTTATATTCTTTTATATCTTTTAAACTGCTCCAATCTACAAAATCATTATTATCATCAATATTTAAATTTTGATCTAATAAAAGCATTCCTTTTCTGGAGACTAAAAAGTAGCCTCTATTAATCCTTTTTTGAAGAAATTTTATACCACGACCAATACTTTTCTGTCTAATAATTTTTTGTTGTTTGTCAAAGATAATAATATCACCCATAGCTGTTCCTGCAATTATACCATTGTGATGTTTTGCAATACTAACGATATTATCATTCTTTAGCGGTGAGTTTTCAATATTGAATGTTATCAAATCTTTCGTAGCAATATAAATTAGACCTTCTCCATTTGTGCCAATCCAGTAACCATTATCTTCATCTTGGATAAAAGTATTGACTACTCGTTTTTCTACAAAAGGTATATTAAGAGGTTGTAGTCCGCTCGAGTCATCTGCTAAGTATAGATAGCTATCCGTTAATACCCAAAGGTTGTCTTGATTATCAGTATATATCGTTCTGACTACTCTTTCTTTTGGAACACTTATAAGTTCTTTAAGGTTAACTTGTTGACTATCTAGTTTTACTTGATATACCTTATTGTTAGCTTGGAGCATATACAAGATGCCATATTTTTTATTGTAGCCTAGGCTTCCTCTATTTTCATTAGAGTTAGGATTTGGTTTGAATTTCATTTTTCCAAAATAATAATGCCAAAAAAGTTCTGTTTTTTGACCAATTCCTTCGCCTATTTTATGTAAAAATTCAAATACTTCTGTATCATTCATATGTTTTTTCTCAAAACAATTTCCTTCGCTATCACAATATAGATAGCCTTTATGTAGTTTCGAGCGAGCTAAGAAAATATTTCCATATATATCGAAAAAGACATTTCTGACTAAATAATCATCCAAAAAATCATTGGGAGAGTAATGTTCTACCAGATTTTTATTCATATAAAAAACTTGACCTGACCAGTTCCAAAACCAAATTTTACCATCAGGTGCTTTTTTTAAACCAATAAAATCTAGATCTTTCATCTTGGGATGCTCCAACATATTGAAGTTGTTCCCATCAAAATAACACACACCATTATCCGTAGCAATCCAAATTAACCCATTATCATCTTGTAGTACTTGATAGACAATCATACCAGGCAATCCATCTCTATCCGTAAATTGGCGGATAAAAGGAGATTGCGCCACTGAGAGATAGACATAAAACAAACAAAATATGAGTGAAAATGTATGTCGCATGATTGTTTTAATGAGTGTAGGTCAAAGTTAGTAAAGTTCAAACTCATGTTCAAACAATATATCTTAGGATTAACCACTAACTGAGATTATGACAATATAAGTTCATTCCAGCGAAAAATAGTTCCGAAACCTTTTTCTTGGAAGTATTTTCGAGTGGTTTTATCATCAAGACGACTCGTTGCCATTATAAAATCTCCGCCCCAAGCCCCAAGTGACTTGATTTCACCTAGTGAATAATCTTTAAACAATACATCCTTTGCTCTTGGTAATTCTATAGTTTTTGAAACAATTGCTTCATGCTCTTCAATATATTTATTAAAATCTTGAAGATTGGTTACAGTGAACAATGCATTAGTTAATTTACTAATTCTTTCTAAGGATATATCTTGATTATTCGCCTTTTTTCGATAACGAGCAATACCTTCTCGACTATTTTGCTTTTGGTTAAGGTGTACAAAATAAATATGAGATTGGAAAGGAGGTTGGAATATAACAGGCTTAGAAATCGGGTATTGGTCAATCAACTGATATAGAACAGGACTGTCAGACATACCACAGGCGATATCATAGCCCGAACCTTTCATCGAATTAAAAAGTAATTCAAATGGATCTATATTCGCCCATTTCGCTATCAAACATATAAGGGTAGAACTACTTCCTAGTCCAAAGACTCTTGGAAACTCTAGATAAGTTTTTACCCAATAGTCTTTATTATTTTCAATGAATTGAACTTTTTTTGTAATGGCAAAGCGCAGTATTTTCTGTAATAATTCTGCTACTTCTATATTTGTACTATCTATTATCTCCAATCCTTTAGTACTAAAACGACCTTCAAACCAACACTCGTTATCTATAGTATAACTCTGCCAATGAAGCATATTCATATTATTCATTGTTTGTTTATGCTCAATAGTCATTTTCTGCCCTAATTTAGTTGGCAATCCTAAAGACACAGCACCATCTAATACAAAATACTCTCCTGATAATAGTAGTTTTCCATTGGCTCTATATTTTTTCATTAAGTTGTTTTTATTGATCCTTAAAAAATACGTTTTTTTGATAATTATCCTTCAAGCTTCGTGAAGCTAATTTTACCGAAAATGATTGAATTT
>CAYLSF010001328.1:0-2380 GCA_964385675.1 uncultured Saprospiraceae bacterium | reverse complement strand
TATGAAATGGACAATTACAGGATATTCTACCGCCTTATTTTCTACATGGTATAACATCGAAGAACTCGGATTACTCTTTGACGCAGGAGATGGGGTAATTAGTGGATTACTCCAAAAATCTCGAAAAATTAAACATGTATTTATCTCTCATGCTGATAGGGATCACCTTACGGGGCTATTGCAATTTAACCAACTGAATGCTAGAGAGGGTTTAAAAATCTATTATCCTAAAGACTCGGGTTCGTTTCCATTTTTAGCGGAGTTTTGTAAGCGATTTGACCCGCATGTATCGGGTACAGAATGGATAGGTATAGATGACGGACAAGAGATTGAAATCAAAAAAGGCATTATTGTAAAAGCCATTCAAAATCGACATGTACCTATAAAAGATAAAATTAAAAGCCTAAGCTATAAAGTCTATTATACCAAACGAAAACTTAAATCCGAATACCTAAACTTATCTGGAAAGGAAATACAACAACTCCGACAAACCAAAGGCATTGAAAATATTACAGAAGAAGTTAGAACGTGCTTAATCGGTTACTCTGGAGATACCCCCATAGAAAACGACGGAAGATGGAAAGACCCTAAAATCTTAATACACGAAGCTACTTTCCTAAAAAAAGGCTCTATTCCTAATTTTGATGCCACTCGTAATCAACATTCCTATTTAGATGAAGTCCTCATCATGGCAGCAAACTCTAATATAGAGCAATTGATTTTAGGACATTTTTCTTCTCGATATACTAATGAGGAAATTGTGAAAGCAGTAGAAGAGGGATGTCAAAAATATAAGGTAACGTGTTCGGTACAATGTGTTTTACCTGGAATGATAAAACGCCTTCGTTTATGAGTGTTTTAGTTTTGATGATATCCCCCCAAAACTTCTTCTACCTCTTGTCGAAGCCAGTATTTAAACGATTTCATTATAACTCATTTTAAACGATGGATGATAGTAAATATACGATTTTTGAAAGGTTTATAAAAGCAGGATTTATAAAAAATAAAGAGTCAGCATACTAATGAACTTTTAGACCTATTCCATATTACCTTGAATAAATACTACTTTCCAAAGAAAGAACAAAATTCCATTGTAACTTTGCATTGGCTTAAATTAATTATCATAAACCATTCAATTCAAACTCGGTGCAAAAAAAACTTCAACAACTCAAACGTCAACTTACAGGCGAGTTTTTCGATGATAGTTTAATGCGAACAGTATATGCTACGGATGCTTCCGTGTATCGGGAGTTTCCACTAGCCGTTGTTATCCCAAAGACGACTGAAGATATTAAAAATGTGATTCAGTTTGCAAATACCAACGATACCTCCATTATTCCACGTGCGGCAGGTACTTCGCTGGCAGGGCAATGTGTAGGGCAAGGGATTGTAGTTGATATTTCTAAATATTTTAATAAAATATTGGAAATCAATACCGCAGAAAATTGGGTGCGTGTGCAGCCTGGAGTAATTCGAGATGAGTTGAATGTATTTTTAAAAGAATATGGATTTTTCTTTGGTCCTAATACTTCTACTGCAAATCGCTGTATGTTGGGTGGAATGGTAGGGAATAATTCTTGTGGATCTACCTCTATTGAATATGGTTCAACTCGGGATCATGTACTGGAGTTAAATACCATTTTGAGTGATGGGTCGGAAGTCGTTTTTAAATCTATTTCAAAAGAAGAATTTGAAAAAAAATGCCAATTAGAAACCCTAGAAGGAAATATTTACAGACAATTATTAATTGAATTAAGTCAGCCCAAGCAACAAGCGGAAATTAGAAAAGAATTTCCTAAACCGAGTATTCATCGTAGAAATACGGGATATGCAGTTGATTTATTATTGGAGTCCAATGTATTTACAAAAGGTAAAAAGGATTTAAATGTTTGTGAGTTGCTATGTGGCTCTGAGGGAACATTGGCATTTACAACTGAAATAAAATTACATATAGATCCGCTTCCCAAACCGCATCCTGTTATTGTTTGTCCACACTTCAACTCTATTAATGATGCGTTAAAAGCGGTTTTAGTAGCAATGGAATTTGCTCCTTCTCAGTGCGAATTAATGGATAAAACCATTTTAGATTGTACGGTTGGCAATATTGAGCAAGAGAAAAATCGCTTTTTTATCAATGGTGATCCAGAAGCTGTTTTGATGGTGGAGTTTAGAGGAGATAGTCCAGCAGAAGCAGAAGCTAAAGCTAACGAAATGATAGCAACGATGGAAGGGGTAAAGACAGCTTATGATTTCCCCATCGTCCGAGGACAAGATACTGAGCGAGGTTGGAGTTTAAGGAAAGCAGGCTTACGCTTATTAGCCAATCTACCAGGAGATAAAAAAGCGGTAGCGTGTATTGAAGATACAGCAGTGGAGTTAT
>CAYLSF010001327.1:0-2380 GCA_964385675.1 uncultured Saprospiraceae bacterium | reverse complement strand
AACTATTGAGTTATCCTTCTAAAAAGTAGGAAAACGAGAGATGCTTGTATTATGATGGAACGAATACTTTATGTGCTGTTATTGACCTTTTATTGGAATTTTACTATTGCACAAAAACTTACAGGACGTATCATTGATGCTAACAACTTGCCTATCGCTGATGCCTTTGTTTATACCAATACGGATAATTTTAGTCTGAGTAACGAACGAGGGCAGTTTCAATTGAAAAATGTAAAAGCCAACGAGACTTTAACGATAAGTTTCTTAGGCTTTAAGACGTTGGAGTACATTATTCAACAAAAAGATTTTCAAGAAGGCGTTAAATTGATACTTGAAAAAGATGCTTTTGATCTAGAGCAGGTTAATGTATCGAATAATTTGAAAGCAATTAACTCTGTTACTTCTATAGATTTAGTGTTAAATCCAGTGAATTCTTCTCAAGATATATTAAGAAAAGTACCTGGACTATTAATCGGTCAACATGCAGGAGGAGGTAAAGCCGAGCAGATTTTTTTAAGAGGTTTTGATATTGATCACGGTACGGATATTAACATTACGGTAGATGGATTACCTGTCAATATGGTTTCTCATGCACATGGTCAGGGCTATGCTGATCTACATTTTTTGATACCAGAAACGATAGATAAGATAGATTTTGGAAAAGGCCCTTACTATGCGGAACAAGGAAACTTCACGACTGCGGGTTATGTCAATTTCAAAACTAAAGAGAAATTAGACCAAAGTAGTATTGGAATTGAATATGGTCAGTTTAATACCGTTAGAACATTCGGTTTAATTGACTTATTAGGGAATTCTGAGCGTCAACATGCTTATGTAGCAACGGAGTTTTTATTATCTGATGGTCCTTTTGAATCTTCTCAAGATTTCAATAGATTGAATATCATGGGGAAATATACGCTTAACTTAGAAAATGAAGATAAACTATCTGTTCAATTATCTCAATTTCAAAGTAAGTGGACAGCATCAGGTCAAATCCCTCAACGATTAGTCGATAATGGTAGAATTACTCGATTTGGAAGTGTAGATGACACAGAAGGTGGAAACACGAGCAGAACAAATGTTGCATTGGATTACATAAAGGTTCTTGACCAAAATCGTTTTTTGAAAACTAATCTATTTTATAGCCAATACGATTTTGAATTATTTTCCAATTTTACCTTTTTCCTAGAAGACCCTATCAATGGCGATCAAATTCGTCAGCGTGAAAATCGTACTATTTATGGTTTTAATTCTACTTTATTTCAAAATACAAATATTAAAGATTTTGATGTTGAATTAAAGTATGGTATTGGATTTCGATACGATGATATCAATGATAATGAGTTAGCCCGTACTGCAAATAGAGCGGAAACGTTAGAACAGTTAGCTTATGGTGATATAGATGAAGTCAATTTTTATAGTTTTGTAGATGCTGCGATTGATTTAGGGAAATGGCGAATTAATCCGAGTATTCGATTAGATATTTTTGATTTTGCCTATGTGGATAAGTTGCAATCAACGTTTAGCCCTTCTTCTGAAACAGGAGTGATTGCTAGTCCAAAATTGAATATTTCGTATAATCCAAATCGAAATTGGCAATTATTTTTGAAATCAGGTATTGGATTTCACTCTAATGATACTAGGGTAGTGGTGACAGAAGCCGCAGATTTAACCTTACCAAAAGCGTATGGTGTTGATTTCGGAACAATTTGGAGACCCCAATCTAAACTTTGGGTAAATGCAGCATTGTGGTATTTGTTTTTGGAGCAGGAGTTTGTGTATGTTGGAGATGCAGGGATAGTAGAACCGAGCGGTCGTACAGAGCGACAAGGTATTGACGTAGGGCTTCGTTATCAGTTGACGAAGAATTTATTTTTAAATGCGGATATAAATTATACCTATGCTCGTTCGATTGACGATGAGGTTGGTCAAAATTATATTCCCTTAGCCCCTGATTTAACGTCAGTGGGTGGATTGACTTATCAATCTAATGGATTTTCTGGCAGTCTTCGTTACCGATATATTAAAAATAGACCAGCTAATGAAGATAATTCCATTATTGCAGAGGGGTATTTTATTACGGATTTAAATGCGAATTATAATTTTGACCAATTTTCTATTGGCTTTACCATTGAGAATTTATTTAATCAAGAATGGAATGAAGCTCAATTTGCAACCGAATCTCGTTTACAAAACGAATCAGAACCTGTTGAGGAATTACATTTTACACCTGGTGTGCCATTTTTTATAAATGGGCGAGTGACTTATAATTTTTAATAAATTAGACACAGAGAACACGGAGAAGACACAAAGTACACTAAGTTTATTGTTGAAATATAACCACGAATACACGAACTAAATAGAATTATTCGTGTATTCG
>CAYLSF010001326.1:0-2384 GCA_964385675.1 uncultured Saprospiraceae bacterium | reverse complement strand
GTTTCGATTTCAATTAAAAACTAGTTTAGCTTCCCCCAAACTATCCATAAACCCAATAATGCCTTTTGCCCTATCGAAGCTGGTGTTTCTAACTTATTCTCTTGGATAATTTTCACTCCTTCATTCAACTCCATCAGACGTTCTCCCATTGGGGGTTTGACTTTTTACTAGCTTCATTAGGGCCGTATGCACCTGAAAGGTGGTCCTAAAGTCTGACAAATCCCTCGCAATATTTTCAAGTACAACTAAATTCATTTTTGTTTGAGGGTAATAGTAGCTAGCCGAAACAAAGCCAGGGGCATAACCTAATGCTCCGATTTGAACATTTTCTTCCCCTTCTTTAAAAAGTAAGCCGTATCCATATTCGACCTGGTCAAAAATAGGATGGTTTCTAGAGGCATATCTCTTGCTCATCAATCCAAGGGTCTTAGGTTTCACTAATTGAGAAGAATGAAGCAATACATTCCATTTTTTCAAATCTGCTTCATTGGAAATAAATGATCCAGCTGCTGCATAGTTGCGAAGGCTATTCGTAGAGAATTCAAGATTACCTTCATGGTTTTCGGTATAGCCTCTGACAAGATTTTCGTATTGTCGATTTTCCGGATGAAATGTATTACTCAGCCCAAACTGTTCAAAAAGAAAAGTAGATTGCTCTTTAAAAGAATTGCCAGTCACTTTTTGGAGAATTTGAGCTAGTAAATCATATCCGAATTGAGAATAGTGGAATTGAGAGCCTGGTTCAAATTCTAAAGGTTCATTTATATTCGTAATCCCATGAGTATGGGTTAATAATTGATGAATAGTTACTTCGTTCCTCCAAGTTTGCTTAAGCTCAGGAAGGTATTGTCCAATTGTATCATCAAGTATTATTATGCCTTTCTCAACTTCTCGCAAGATTAATACAGCAGTAATTTGCTTGCTAATGGATCCAATGACAAACTGATCTTTAGTATCAAGGGGGACTTCATGCTCCAAATTTGAAAAGCCAAAGGCTTTTAAATAGATATCGGTTGAATCGACAGATAGAGAAACGACACCATTGAATTCGAACTCGTTTAATAATGAATCGATTTCCAACACTAAGTCCGAATGTTTATCATTCTTGGGAAGTTTACTGAGTTGACAGGATAATAACAGAATAATGGTGCCGAATACTAAATTAATTTTCATTATCAAATTCATAGAAAAAGAAGCTTTTAACGATAAAGATAGTGGTTCCTTTGCAACTCTAACAACCTGCAAATTTCTAGTCTAGCTGGGGGCAAAAACCATAGACCCTATTATTAATATTTGCATGGCCGAATTCGTTATATATTAGTCAACTTTTCCACCAAATTATATTCACTAGACAATTCAAAAACAAAATGATAATCAAATTAAAAACAAACTGAGGATAACAAAAACAATATGGTATCAGGCAATTCTTATTGCCTAAACTGCATATTAAAAAACAATCTTAAAGAATGCTGAAAACTTGGAGGGGGCTTTAAAATAAAAATGAGCTACCAAACTTGGCGAAATTTTTAAAACATACATCCTGCTAATTCCATTACTTCGCCTGTGGCCAACGAATCTTTCGTGTAATTTCTTTCAGAAGGATGAAAAATAAATGATTGACTGTCCGTAGTTGAAAAATGAAGTAAACCATCAATTACTTCATATTTATACGTTTTAGAATATTCTATCTCTTGATTTGAGCCATAATAATCATAATCAAACCAAAAAACATCTTCCTGATTTTTTGTAATTTTTATATTCCATTTTTTCCCATCGTAAGTTGACTCACCTAATTTCCATCCTTCGCAATGCGAAGTTATACTATCGAGACTCAAAAAGGATATAAAATATGGATCCCAAAAGTTTGAAAATTTTATGTCTGAAAAGTCGCTATAATAATTTTCAGCATCTGCCCAGGTTGTCCCGTCGTATTTATGTAAAAAATGACACATCTTCGTACCCCAGCCTGGACCACAGTATATTACAGATGGATCTAAACTTGGATATTGTACTCCATATACATCTGTAACAACATCTTTTTCAACGGGCTTTCCTGATTGGACAGGCTCAAATTGGTCCGTACCTCCTGTAGAACAGGAAAGTAAACCAAAGCATAAAATTAGTAAGGGTAAGCTCTTCATTCCCGATATTTCCCTACAACTTACGAAGTCAGGCTAAGTTTTAATAATAAAGGCACCAATAATGGCATTTGTGGAATTTTAGCTGGACTCCTTGCTGGACCAAGCCGCTAGGCGAAGGCATAGTATAAAGCCCATATTAGCTACGGTTATGTTTTATTCTATCTAATTTAAATTGAGTGAGCCTTATGCTGTTACGATAATTTCAGTCTAATCTCATACAAATTAGACTGAACCTCATTGTGA
>CAYLSF010001325.1:0-2384 GCA_964385675.1 uncultured Saprospiraceae bacterium | reverse complement strand
TTTTCTAATTTAAACTTTTCAATGACGGTGTAAGCAATTTCTTTTCGATTTTTCTGACACCATTCTAATAATTGACTTTTGTAGTTGTCATCATACGTCTCTAATTCTTTAATATCCAAATGTGTTCTGAGTATCTTACGAATCACAAAGTTACGTGTACCGTCGTATCCAATATCTAAATAAACCGCACCAATTAAAGCTTCTAGTGCATTACCTAACATCGAACGACTTAGTCTGCTGTGATCACTTTTAACAATGAATAAGTCTAAACCCATTTTATCAGCAATGTGATTTAGCACTTTTCTATTGACTATTTTAGAACGCATTTTGGTTAAAAAACCTTCATCTCGATTAGGATATTTTCTAAAAAGATATTCGGCTACGACTGTTCCTAGTATGGCATCTCCAAGGTATTCTAACCGCTCATTGTTTTGAACAGCGTAAAGCTCACTGTTGCCAGATGATTTATGAGAGAAAGCAAGTATGAATACACTTAAATTAGCGGGTGTAAAACCCAGCAGCACCCGTAAGCGTGCTGCTAGTTCTTTGTCTTTAGAAAAGTTTTTATTGTATAATTGTCTTATTCTTCGAACTAATCCCAAAATTATTCCTCCATTTTTTTCACTATGATCGATGAATTATGTCCTCCAAAACCAAAAGTGTTTGTTAATGCAGCATTTACGGTTCGTTTTTGTGCTGTATTAAAAGTCAAATTTAGTTTTGGATCAATGTTCGGATCATCTGTAAAGTGATTGATAGTAGGTGGCACTATATCATTTTTCACAGCTAAGATGGCAGCTAAGGCTTCAATAGCCCCTGCAGCACCTAGTAGGTGACCTGTCATTGATTTTGTAGAACTAATATTTAATTTGTAAGCATCCTCTCCAAATGTTCTGATGATTCCTTTCAACTCGGCTACATCACCTAATGGCGTTGATGTACCATGTACGTTGATGTAATCAATATCAGAAGGCTTCATACCTGCATCATCTAATGCCATTTGCATAGAAGCTGCAGCTCCTTCTCCATCAGGATGTGGTGCAGTAATGTGATGTGCATCAGCCGTCATCCCACCTCCTACGATTTCTGCGTAGATTTTTGCACCTCTAGCTTTTGCATGTTCGTATTCTTCTAGGATGATAGCACCAGCACCTTCTCCTAATACGAATCCATCTCTTTCTTTATCGAAAGGACGAGAGGCAGATTGAGGATCATCATTTCTAGTAGAAAGTGCTTTCATACCATTAAATCCTCCAATACCTACTTTACAAACGGACGCTTCAGATCCTCCTGTTACGATGATGTCTGCCCTTCCCATACGAATATAATCAAAAGCATTGATTAAAGCATGAGCAGAAGAGGCACAAGCCGAAACTGTTGCATAATTGATTCCTTTCAACTTATATTTGATAGAAACATGTCCTGCCACAATATCAATTATCATTTTAGGAATCATGAAAGGATTATACTTAGGACTTCCTGTATTAGTAGTGTTGTATTCTACTTCTGCTTCTAAAGAGGCTAAGCCACCTATACCAGCTCCCCAAATTACACCAGCCCTATGCGTATTGATAGCTTCAATATCAATGCCTGAATCTATCATAGCCTGATCTACAGCAACTACACCCAACTGAGCGAACCGATCCATTCTACGAGCATCACGTCTGTGCATAAAGTCTCCAGGTCTAAAGCCTTTAACTTCACAAGCAAACTTTGTCTTGAATCGTTCAGCATCAAATAAAGTAATAGGAGCAGCCCCGCTTTTACCATTCACAAGACCTTCCCAATATGCTTCTATTGTATTTCCAATTGGTGTGAGTGCACCTAATCCTGTTACAACAACTCTTTTCATTTTCAAAAAGTTATTTTGATTTAAGAATTTGCACTTTAAGTGTTTCTAAAATGAGTAGTTTAATTTATAGACATTTTTTACAATATATTATAATGTAGAAGATATTCAATAATCTCATTCTCCCAATAACTATCAAGATTGTAAATCCTGTCCACTTTGGTTTTGGCTATGATTGCGTTGTATAGTTTATCAAAAAACTAAGACCATATATTACAGCCATATCAAATTGATAAAGCATCAAATATATGGTCTATGTCGGATATTTACTTTGTTCGTCTGTTATTTGTCCTTTTCTGCTAATGCAGTCTCAATGAATGAAATGGCATCTTGAACTGTTTGAATTTTTTCCGCTTTTTCATCCGGAATTTCAAGATCATATTCTCTTTCTAATGCCATTACCAATTCTACTGTGTCCAGTGAATCTGCCCCTAAATCATTCACAAAATGTGCCTCAAGAGTGATTTCTGACTCTTCTACACCTAAGTTGTCAACAATTAGTTCAATAACTGTTTCTTTAGTACTAGCCATAATT
>CAYLSF010001324.1:0-2393 GCA_964385675.1 uncultured Saprospiraceae bacterium | reverse complement strand
GTTAAAATTTAAAATTCAATCTATTAATCAGTATATTTGAATACGCATTGAATAACATTGCTAATTTCTTATATATTGACCTCTATGAATGTACATTAACTTGTTCATTCTTTTGTATTAGACTCAATATCAATACTATGCAGAATATCATTTTCCTATTATTGGGTGCATTTTTGGTGGTAACACCGCCTAAAACATCCATTAAATTAATGAATCCTTCATTTGAAGGCGAACCACAAGATGCTACCACACCTCAAGGTTGGGATGCCTGTGGTTTATACTCTACACCTGACATTTTACCTGGTCCTTGGGGCGTTTACCAAAAGCCGAGTGAAGGGCAAACCTTTATTGGTTTGATTTCAAGAGAGGACGGTACCTGGGAGTATCTAGGTCAACAACTAACCAAGCCTATGAAAGCGACCAAATGTTATAATTTTAATATACAATTGGCTCGTTCCACGGGTTATGTCGGTTATAACAGACCATTGCGGTTAAGAATTTGGGGGGGTACGAAAAAATGTAAAAAGGAGGAAATGCTAGGAGCTTCGCCTGCTATCAAGCATTTGACTTGGAAAAATTATGAATTTAATTTTTTCCCAAAAAAGAAATATACCTTTATTACACTAGAAGCCTATTATGTGGGTGATGAACAATATCGAGGTAATTTATTGATTGATAATTGTTCAAGCATCGAATCTTGTGATAGAGTAAGTATAGATATGATACCTACAAATCAGATTTAGAATGAAATGTAAGATATAGGTTATAAAATTTTGTAATTAAAAACCTAATATCCAGTATCCAGAAACTAGTAACTATCAATTGACCAATGAAAAGGCTTTCTCAATGCAGGAAGCCTTTTCCAATTTAAGGCTTTTCCTTTATAGATTAAGGTATCTTGATTTAAGATTAATCGCAAGGTTAATGTACTATCAGCTTGATTAAATTCATAAGGAATACTTTTAATCCCAAATCCTTCCGTCACCAATTGTTGATTTACAACATCTAATTCAAATTTAGTATCCATCATTTTATCTTTTTGATTCTGAAAAATCAAATAATGATGTCGATGTATGAAAAATCGTTTAAAGTTAAAATTAGAATATTTAGGGATTGTTCCAATATTCGATTCAACCACCTCATAAGCCCCATGCAAAAAAGGACGTGCTGCTAAATCATCATTAAAATTCCATCGTTGCACATAAGGAAAAGTAGCTTCTAATAGGAATAAACCAGTGATAAAGGTTTTTAGGGTTGGTTTCCAAAAGCTAGAAAAATTCAAATATCTATTATTAGATTCTTGGATGTTCTTTTGTGTCTTTTGTGGTTCAAAAAAAAGATGTTGTTTAGGAAAATCAATGGAAGATTGCTGCTGAATCAAAAATTGATACAAGACTTTAAAATAGGGGCTCAATAATAACAAGTTCAAAAACAGCAAATAACAGCTAAAAACTTTAACCGAAATATCAAAACTAAAATTAACCCCTACCACTTGACAAAAAACCACCAAACTTATTAATAAGCCTAATAATCGTGTACGTTGAAATAACAATAATATAGCTGCCAATACCTCTGTTCCACCTAAAAATAAATTATACGTGTAAGAAGTTCCGACTGTACTCCAATATAATATATCGGGAGATAATTGTCCAAAAGGTGTGTATAAAGTGTTGGGTTCGGGTAGGTAGAATTGACCTTTAAAGACTTTATCAAATCCGTATTTTAATAAAATCAAGGCGATATAATAAGTCAATACCAATCTAATAAATATAAAAAACGGTTTTCTGTATTTTTTCCAAGTAGTAATCCTTTGTAATAAAAGGGCTTCAATAAATGCAAGAAGGACGAGTACAAAAATTAAGATATATAATGTAGTAGAGTCTGAAGAGATGGTCGGATTTAAGATTTGAAAATGGAATAAATTATCATTTAACCAAACGGTTAAATCTTCAAATAAAAAGGTCGTAATCGTTTGATTAATACAAGTCAAATGAAAAGTAAAAGGAATAAAGACTTAAAATGGCGAAGCTGTAGAGAAAATCTTTTCCTATTTCATCTATATTTCTTAAACGATTTATGGTCATACTCTTTTTTTATTCAATCCAATTTTTTACATAAGGTTAGCTCTTTTAGAGATAATTCTACTATTTCATAGTTATTAGGAATACGATTTCTATCCTTCACTATCAACCATTGTAATTCATTTGCTTCATCTAATGAAATTCTATGATTACGCATCGCATAAGCATGAACTAACCATTTCCAGTGTGAAGCATCTTTAAAGGAAATAATTTTATCATCTATATGAGTATTAACCAAGGCAAGGTCTTCTATTAAGGTTTGATTTTTTAAAAAAGTGTTCCAATTATTATACGTTTTATAAATTGAAAAAG
>CAYLSF010001323.1:0-2398 GCA_964385675.1 uncultured Saprospiraceae bacterium | reverse complement strand
CTATTCATATCCAGGTAATGTACGTGAATTGGAAAATATATTAGAAAGAGCTGTTGCTTTATGTACTAATAATATTATTACAAAGGGTGATATTGATTTGCCAGAAGAGGATGAGGATGAAATTGACGAAAATACAAACTTAGTTACATTACTCGACGAGGTTGAAAAACAAAAAATTATTGAGGCATTAGAAAAAACAAATGGTAATAAAACAGCCGCAGCAAAATTATTAGGGATTAGTTTTCGAGCGCTGAGATATAGATTGGATAAACTGGGGATTGAATAAGTTTGTTAGTTGCTTAAAATATTTAATGATAAGCAGAAATACATACCATATTTTATTGGTCTATTTGTTATTATCGCTAATATATATATGGAGTATGCCACGAACGGTGGTATTGGAAGATGATAGTTATTTTGTTTTGGCTGCCTACTTTAACGGTATAGCTCATCCACCAGGATATCCATTATACACTTTTATCGCTCATCTCTTTACGTTTTTACCAATTACTAACGTTGCCCTAAAAGTTCATCTTTGTAGTGCTTTTTTTGCCGTCATAACTTGTTGTGGTTTATGGTGGTTTAGCGAAGCGTTAACAAAGAATAAAAAAATAGCTTATTTAGCTAGTTTAGGGTTAGGAGTTTCAATAACGTTTTGGTCTCAGTCAATAATCGCTGAGGTTTATACACTTAATACTTTTTTTATAATTTGGTTGCTTTGTTTTCGAATTTATATAGAAAAAAGTATATTTTCAAACTCCAAAATTTTTATATTAGGATTAATATATGGTTTATCATTAGCTAATCATTGGCCATTAATCGTCTTGTCTACGCTAGGATTATTTTTCCTCTATTATCCATATCGATTTCAGTTATTAAAAAATATTCATTTTGTCATCGCAGGTGTATTGATAGGCGTTACTCCATATTTATTCATGGTCTTCAATTCTCAGTCATTACCTTTCATAAGTTTTTATGGTCCTATCCAGTCTTTTGCTGATTTTGTTTTTTTTGTTAGTAGACAGGCATATGCCGAAACAGATCATAGTCTTACTGCAGGTATTAAAGATAAATTACAGTTTTTGCTTTTCTTCTTATACCAAATTTACTTACAGTTCGGATTTATTGGTGCTTTGCTAGGAGTAATAGGGTTCTTAAGACAATGGAAGTTATTTCCTAGACATTTATGTTTTGGTTTATTGTTTATATTTTTAGGGAACACCGCATTACTATCTTTACTTTTAGGTTTCGATTTTGATGTTTGGAGACAAAATGTTGTTAAAGTCTATCCGCTAATTGGGTATATAGTTTTTGCTTTTTGGTTTGCCATAGGCTTTGATGCAGTAATCACATATTTATCAAAACATCAAAATAACTGGATTAAAAATAGTTATATTCATTATTTATTTGCAATCATTTTGTTGTTTTCAATTTTTATATCAGGAATAACCGTGAATTATAGAGCTAATGATAATTGGTCAGATGAATATGCTGATGCCATATTAAAACAACTCGATAAAAATAGTGTTGTGTTTACACATGGAGATTTTGATATGGGTGCTTTGGTATATGCACAACAAATAAGAGGTAAACGTGATGATGTGATCTTATATAACGGCAAAGGCGTGTTATTAGAAAACAGATTGTTTTATCCATTCATAACCAATAACAAACAACGTAAAAATATAATAAATGAATTTATTATTAACACGGAAAGAACCGTCTATTATACATTAGGATTACCCAATAACTTTAAAGAAACAGACTATGTTTTATTCCATGAAGTTAAAGATAATGAGTCGATGATGAGTAATGAAGTAAATATAACGCCTGACAGTCTTGAGTATTTGTCTAAATTGATATCAGATGGGATACCTGTTGATCCATGGCAAAGTATGCATTACAAGTTGATAATAAACGATTTTTGCAGGGCTTTTCTTAAAATTCGTGGGGATAATGATTCGAATGTAAAGTCTAGGATAGAAAACATTATTCCAAAAGTATGCCATCTGTATCATGGAAAATTATTACAAGTAGAATATATGATGTTACGTGATGATATTGATTGGTTATTTGTTGAGAAACTAATTAACGAAGCAAAATTTCTTCAGAATCAGGCTGTGCAAAAATCTGACTATGCTTGGTTGCCATATATAAAGGGTGAGATTAATTATAAAAAAGAGAATATTGAAACGGCAATTAAATATTATAAGAAGTCAATGCGAATATGGCCTTCTACAGACAATAAGGCCAAAAAAAGACTCGAATTATTGAATGTCGAATATGAAGATTATTAGGTGGTATTTTAATAATGTCAAAATGTAGATTTAATATAATCTCTTCGATTTTATTTATCTCAATTTTCTTCTTCTTATTCAGTATAACGACACATAATACA
>CAYLSF010001322.1:0-2408 GCA_964385675.1 uncultured Saprospiraceae bacterium | reverse complement strand
AGACATCCCCAAAAAAAGAAGCATAAAAAATCCTATTTTATATATATTATTTTTAGTCATCTTATTATTGTTGTAATTCGTGAGACCTATGTTGTGTGCTTCTTTTCGTATTTCAACTTGAGAGTATTTTCCAGTAGCATATTTTTTGAAAAGATGTTTTACCAATGGACCTTTTATAGGATCAATTACTTTAAGATTTCCTTTTCCTGTGTCTAAATATCCTAAAGGTGCTCGAAATGGGTATATACCTTGTTGTATTCGACCATAGAGCCCTTTCTTAATCTCTTGTTTCAAGTTTCTAACATAATCAGCAGCAATAACCGCTTGAATGTCTGCTGACAATCTTCCACTTCGTGCATTTAAATCAAGACTTTCATGGGCAAAATATACTTTTACTCCTGTATCAATCAAATCTCCCAGACTGGCCCAGTCTCGTAAATTACGTGCACTACGATCTATTTTATGCATAACAACACCATCGGCTTTTTTTCGCTTTAGTAGTTTAATCATTTCATTAAAGAGTGGGCGACCTTGTTTTGCGGCTGTCTCTTTTTCTTCAAACCATTGAATAATGGTAAGATCGTTCTTCACAGCATATCGTTCAATAGCTTCTTTTTGAGCTTGGAGCGAAACACCTTCTTCTTGTTTTTTGGTAGAAACACGAATATATCCAAATACTTGCTTCATAATTTCTCGGGTTACATTTCTAATAATTCGAACCTATTACATTGATTCTTGATCAGAAACACCTTCTTTGTCAATCCGAGAAGCTATTTTGTAAATGAGGGAGATAAATTCTCTAAAATTCTCCTCAATAGCTATTAACTCATTCTCAGACTTGTCATTACAAAGCTTTCGAATAAAAGGAATAGGTTCTTTTTGCGCTTCTAATGGCTTAAAATCATTCATATGAGAAATACCCTAATTTCTACGGTAAGTGAAAAAAAGGAGTGTAATGAAGGGTAAATTTGCATAATCTGCAATTGTATGAAATCTATACTCCCACAGGGGAAAAGAGAATCTATTCATATCACTATTCATCACCATATCTGAAAACTTCAAAGGATTTGATTTGGTGTTTCATACGAAAAACAGTTTTGGGTTATAGCAGTTCCTTACTGCAAATAATCCCAAAACTGCTTTTTCGTTATGAAAGGAAAGATTGATAGCGAACAATGAACAAAGTAAGAGATAAACGGAGTGAAAGACTTTGAATGACCTTCAAAGATGGCTGCGCCCACGCGCAAAATTGCATATTCTGCACATTTGCACCTCTACTGCTGTTTTCCTGATTCTCATAGGATGCCCTCGACATTATCTGTTGTGTCCTCAACTCAACCCCACACGTTGTGAAACAACAAGTTCAATGTCCTGTAATGATATGTCTCATCACATTAATCATTTAACCATTAGCAGAAAACAGTCATCACTAACGCAACGTGATGTAGCGTATTTAATGAATAGAAAAGACCACTCCTTTATCAGTCGTAATGAAAAAGGAGAAGGAGAACCCAGTATTGAAATGATCCTATCCTATCAACTCATCTTTGATATTTCATTTGAAAAACTCTTTGAAGGGTATCGAAATCTCTTACGAGAAAATATACAAGAGCAGATTCCTCGTCTCATTCACACACTCAAAACAGAAGAACCGAATGTGAGAATCAAGAACCGTATTACCTATCTCTCAACCACGTTACAACGACTTGAACAATTTACCCTTCCTAATCCAATACTCTATGACTTCCATCCATTCAACTAATTCACGAAACATTACTATCGCAATCTATCCCAATGCAAAAGGGTTTGGATATGCCGTTATTGAACACCCTGTGTTATTCCTTGATTATGGTATTGCTTCTGTTCGTCCTGTAAACAATCACACGATTCTTAAACGAGTCATTCAGATGATTGGATTTTACAAACCAACCAATATCATTGTTCCTGATTATAAAGGGAAGTATTCAAAGAAAGGGGACAGGGTAAAGAACCTTATTCATACCATCGTTGATTACTCAACTGACCAAGAAGTACAATGCTATCACTATTCTCGGGAACAAATCAGAGACGTATTTCAACAATTTGGAGCAGTCAGTAAATATGAAATTGCGACAAAAATTATTGATTGGTTTAGTGAGCTAGAATCTCGAATGCCCAAATACAGAAAACCGTGGATGGCAGAAGATTATAATATGGGTATGTTTGATGCTATTTCGTTGATTTTGACGCATCGGTATTTGAGGGATTAATAAAAAAAGTTAGAAATAGTTTCCTTTACAAGCTTAAGTTGAGTTTGCGATTATCTATTATATTAAGTAGAATTTCTATTGAGCTATTAACCAATTATAATCCAATACGGGGAATTTACCCTTTATTGTATTAGGATTGATTTTTTGACCATTTAATAA
>CAYLSF010001321.1:0-2408 GCA_964385675.1 uncultured Saprospiraceae bacterium | reverse complement strand
TTATTTAGGATTTATTAGTTTACTTAATTTGGATGAAATATTATTATAAATATTGAATTTGAATTTAAAACTTAAAATTATGAAGCAACATACTAAAGTAAAACAATTAGGGCTACTTGCAGTCTTAGTTTTATGTATGAGTGTAACTGCTTTTGCACAAGTTGATAAAAACAATCAAAATCATCCTAAAATTGAGCAGGATGACAACTTGAAAGAATTACTAAAGGAAGGAAACCAAGATAAGGGGGTACAGGCTATCAGCTACACAATTACTAAAGACATCCTTCAATTGAGTCAATTAAAAGTTGTTAACTTCAATGTAAAAGTTGAAAGAGAGCAGGATGTATTAATTGAAGTATTTTCTGCTGAAGGTGATTTAATTGAAGTTATTTATAATGATCTAATGCCTTCTGATCAAAAATTTAACTTTAATCTGAATGGTCAGAAATGGTCAGAAGATGTTCATTATTTAAGAGTAACGACAGAAGATTACATTGAAAATCATGAAATTGCTTTTTAATAGGTTATAACATAATTTTTTTTGAAACGGCTATCTTAGAAATAAGGTAGCCGTTTTTAATTAGGTCAAAATATGTTAGGTTCAGAAGGATTTTCTTCCAATGTAGGTGTAGGCGATTCTTGAATACCTAGTCGATAATTTAAAGTAACTTGACCTTGAACAGAAGTCGTTAGTTGAATACCTGTAAGATTTCGATAAATTGGTAACTCTGCTGAAAAGGCAAGTGATAATTTAGGATTTAAATGAACGGTAAAATTAGGGACAATAAATCCCCAATGTCCGCCTGTATTAGGCACATCAAAGTTGTTGGTGATGTCAGGTAACGTAAACCGATAACGAAACATAATGGCAGGGTCGATAACGCCTAGACGAGAAACCCAACGATGAGAGAAACCAAAAAATAACTGTCCTACATCACCAAACTCATAAGCCTGTTGTTCATTGTACCTACTGAATTCAGTCGTAACTCTATAAGTCCCCAATGCCGAAAAGGTTAAATTACGAATCCAAAGGTGATTTTGCTGAAAGTAAAAACCTAACAATCCATCCCAAGCACCTGTGCCAGGTTGTAAATTTGCATTAAAAAGAATTCCATTATCATCCCGCTTATCCGTTTCTCCAACGGGTAACTTAGTCCCTAAACTAAGGATTCCTATTTTATCGTTTTTAGCTAACCATCTATATTGAAATGAAATAACAGCATCGCCTAATCCTGTCGTGGCATTGGTATTATTGCCCAAAGCTGAATTGACAGTTTCTCGTTGTTCGATGTAGGTCAATAAACTAACGACGGAAAATCGTTCGGAAAATGCGTAACTCGTTCGCCATAGATAGGAGTTAGTTTGGCGTTCTACATTTTCATCTTCAATAAGTTCGGCACCTATAGCTACATCACGTAGTAAATTATAATTATAGGCGAGTTGAAAATGTAATTCTTTCGTTTCAATATTTTGTAAGCCAAGGTTACTAGACAAAGGTGTTCCTCCCGAACAACAGCCTTGTCCATATCCATATAAACTAACGAAGAGTCCAATTAAACTCAATATATTTCTCATCCTATTCCATTTTCTTTCAAATTTAAGTGGCTAGAAAGAAATAGTTTGTCTATAGAATTACAATAAGGTTAGGATTATCATAGAAAAAGGGGATTGGTCAATTTAGAGATATTTCAGAACTAAGAATAAAATGGTCACAGGATGATTTACCCTGTGACCATTGACTGTAAATTAATCAACATCATAAACCTCTGCATCCTCTAGGATATAGTTTAATTCTTCTATGACTTCTGCGTTGAGTCGAAGTTTACCTTTAAAGGTAAGAAATTCATCAGTTTTGAATCGTTTCTCTGTGTCTTTAAGTTTAATTCTTAAAATACTTTCGGGACCTGCATTACCACAAAAGAAACACATACTTAACGGGTTAGCAGATAAAACATAATAATCGGCTTCCAGTGCTAAAACGTATCCTTTGATATAGACCTTTTTATCTTCTAAATGCTTGAGTAAGGGGCCAAAGTGGAAATACCAAAAGAAATTTTCTAATTCTTCGCTATATTTCTCCTCAATATCTGTATCTTTTAATACAAGCCAATCAATAGGATAAATGCCATCCTTATTGGGTTTGAGTACCTTAACCACAGAATCAGGATTATAAGTAGTCGGACGTACTGAATAGCGATAAGCACTAGTGTCTTCGTCCATATATCCATAAGTATTCCTTATAGAGTCTAAATCAGGGATACCACTTACTCCATCTTCTTCTTCCGTATTATCAGTTGCTTCACTTCCACAGCTTATAATGATAAATATTGATATTATAAATATGGTGAAGTATTGTATTTTTAACATAATGTTACTCGAATTTTTATTTCAATCTTTAATAAATCGTT
>CAYLSF010001320.1:0-2412 GCA_964385675.1 uncultured Saprospiraceae bacterium | reverse complement strand
ATATAGAACCTTTACCCAAGGTGTTTCTTCTCCTCTGTTAGAAATCGTTACGATTTCTTTTTCTATCAATCGATTCATCGGATCATATTTTAAAGTTTCAATACGTTTTAGTCCCTGTTTAACATGTACTAACTTATCCTTCCCTTTTTTAGTCTTTTTAAAAGTCAATCTCTTTCCATAGATCTTTTTCTGTACCACCTGACTAGCATCGTTATAAATCAAGTCTATTTTCATGTAGTTATTTGAGATGGAAGGTGCTTTTATAATATTTATCACTCTATCTAGCGAATCGTAAGTGACTTGATATTGAGTATAAGTTCGAGTTTGATAGTTATAATACAATCGATTACTAACTGCACCTTTTCTTGGTGTATAAGACCACTTTTGATTTTCTTCTTTAAGCAAGTATTGTAAGGAAAATTGGTGTACAGTACTATTATAGGCGTTTGTCTTTTCAATTTCTTCAATGTCGCCTTTCATATCCAAAAAATTGGTTAGATAATATTCATATCGTTCCTTCTTTGAATCAAAATAATAATACGTTTCTCGTTTAGGATAATTTTGATAGGTTTTAATGTTTTTGATATACTTAATAGCAATAGCACTTACATGTTTTTCCATAACATAATAAGAGTCCTCTGTATACTCATCTACCACTAACTCATTTGTATGTTTCTTCCCCAAAATAAAAATAGCATCTGCCCCGATATACCGCGCTTTTTCACGCAATTGTCGTATCATACTACCATAGGTTGAAGATTCTGAATTCGTGACTTCTAAAGTAGCTACTTTGATATAAGCTTTATTTTTGGGTTTTTCTCCCATAAAAAACACAGGAATAATACTATCATGTCGTTCAATTGGGACAGGATTAATATATCCAATTGTAGGATAACTTAAACTCCTTTGTACAGTTCGTGGTATATTGCTTTGCGTTAAACATGCAGAAAAAAGAATGATGTATAGTACGCTATAAGTGATTGAAATGATTTTTTTCATAATAAATTATAAATGAGTTATTTGCCTCTCTTTTTTGTAATGGTAAGATTACAAGACAGAAATACAATAATTAGAAGTTAGTTAGTTTATTGTTCCATATCTTTAATTGATAAAGCAAGTACATCCGCTTTAGTATAAAAATCTGTATAGAATACTTTGACCCAAGGAATTTCTTCTCCTTCATCTGAAATTTTGACAACTTCCTTTTCTACTAAGCGATTGAGACTATCGTATTTTAAGGTTTCAATTCGTTGCAGCTTTTTACGAGTACCAGCATACTTCATTTTACCTTTTGGATCTTTTTTTTGAAGTATCCTATCGCCATAAATCTTTTTCTGTACAAGCTGATTAGCATCATTGTAATTTAAGACAATCTCAATTTTTTCTTTTTGATTGATAATATTGGCGACTCGATTGGTACTATCATAAATGAAATGATAAGTTGCTTTTGATCGAGTAGATTCATTTTGGTATTGACGTGCAAATACTAAACTACCATTTATAATGGATGTCCAATGCTGATTTTCTTCTTTTAATAAGTAGAATAAGGAAAACTGATGAATGTCTTTGTCATAGGGGTTTGATTTTTCTCGGCGATAAATATCACCATTCATGCTCAATAAATTGGTGAAAGCATAATGGTATCGATTTAGCTTTTTATCAAAGGAAAAGTAAATTTCTTTCTTGGGATATTGTGAATAGGTTTTAAGACTGTCCATATATTTGATAGCAATGGCATCTAGTTGATTGGTATTCGCATAACTAAATACACCATACTTACTGGAATTAATAGTCGCTTTAGATTTTGATGTTAATATTAATATACCATCCGCACCAATGTACTTTGCTTTCTTTTTCACCAATTTTATTTTATCATCATAAGTAATGGGTGAAACTGGTTTCACTTCTAGCTTAGCAAAGTTAATATGAGGTTGATCGGGTATTTCACCATTAAAAAATAAATGAATAGGATTATTATGTCTTTCAATTGGTAGCGTATAAATATAATAAAGCTCAGGATAAGATAAGCGTTTATAGTAGGTTGGTAAACTTTGATAGGGAGTACACGAAGCATTAAAAAGAATCAATAGACCAATGAATAGTCCTAAATTAGAAGATTTCATACAAACCAAATGAGTAAATTACTTGACCCTTTCTCTGTGTTGTACAAGATACGCTAATTTTATTAGTTTTCAATACTTCTGTTTACGCATAATGGTATGAAAAGCACGAATCCATAATTCATACTTTGGAAATTTGTCAATCTAAACCATTTAGGATACTTGTTGTTTCCTCTCAAAGTTTGTTAGATTTTAACGTTTTGTGCTTTTAAACGTTATTTTTGTAATGAACAAGTAGATATAAGAAAATTATTATATTACGTTTTTAATGGTAAAATTGATATCTGCAGGT
>CAYLSF010001319.1:0-2412 GCA_964385675.1 uncultured Saprospiraceae bacterium | reverse complement strand
GTTATGTATAAAATATGGTTTAGCATCGTCTGAATTTCATAAAAAAAGATGAGAGCTGACCATCAATAGATTTTGCGTATTATTTTTTCTATTTATTCTTCTGCATTTTCTATTCGCGTCAAAAAATGTTGATTGGCATAATCGGTTAAGCGTTTTGCTTTATTGAGCCATTGCTCATCAAAGGTAACTTCATAAAGGGCAATAAAGGCTTCCGCAAGATTCGCATAATCATCTAAAAAGGCATTGATGACGGATTTTCCATCTTTATAATTTCGATTGAGTCGCCCATCCGATTGAAGCATAGTTTTAGATAGGAAGTTGGCATTTTTTAAAGCGACTTTCAAATATTGCTCATTTCCTAATGCTTTGTAAGCATCGATATATCCTTTTAACATCAATGCATTCCAAGAGGTTAGCACTTTGTTATCCAAACCTGGACGAATTCGTTTTGAGCGTTTTTTGAATAGGGCTTTTTTGCCTTTTTCTAAAATTTTATCCAAGTCCGTTGTACTCCTATTATGCTTCTTAGCAAAAAAGTGTTTTTTCTCTTTCACCCAAAGTACATTAGTTTTTTCCCAATTTCCCGTAGGACTTACATTAAAATAATCCTTAAAAATGGCAGCTTCTGTCGGATTATCAAATACAGCATCAACTTCTGATTGTTCCCACACATAAAATGTGCCTTCCTCGCCTTCACTATCTGCATCTAATGAAGAATAAAACCCTCCTTTTTTATCGGTTAATTCTCTTTCTACAAAATCAAGCGTTTCTTCTATGACTTTTTTATACAAATCATTATTCATTCGTTTATAGACATTAGCATATAGACTAACCAATTGCCCGTTATCATACAGCATTTTTTCAAAGTGCGGAACATGCCATTTATCATCGGTGCTATATCGTGCAAACCCACCACCTAATTGATCATAAATTCCTCCATTTGCCATTTTATCTAAAGTCGTTAGGACAATTTCTCTGATGTCTTTATTCTCTACGAAATACCAATAGTGCCATAGACTTTCATGGATATTGGGCATAGGAAACTTAGGAGAACCTTTTCGACCGCCTTTTTTCAAATCCATATTGTCAGTAATTGCCATGTAAGCATTATGTAACTCCTCTTTTGAGAAAACGGAATTTTCTTTAGGTTTTACGACTTCATCGCTTTGTTGAATGCCTTTAGTTAATTGAGTAGCGTAACCCTCCAACTTATTTCTATCTTCTTTGAAATCTTTAATAAACTGTTGGAGTATTTTTAACCAATTGTCTTTGGGAAAATACGTGCCTGCCCAAACAGGACGACCATCAGGCAAGGCAAAGGCATTGAGCGGCCAGCCACAACCTCGGCGAGAGGAAAGCTGACAAGCGGACATATAGACATCATCCACATCGGGGCGTTCTTCTCTATCGACTTTAATGGAGATAAAATGCTCGTTCATTAGTTTTGTAACTTCTGGATCCTCAAAACTTTCTTCTTCCATCACGTGACACCAATGACAAGAGGAATAGCCTACACTGATAATCAACATCTTATCTTCCTTTTTCGCTTTTTCAAGGGCTTCTTTTTTCCATGGATACCAATCAACAGGGTTTTGAGCATGTTGCAAGAGGTAAGGACTACTTTCGTTTTTTAAGTGATTGCTTGAAATATGATTTGAGTTATGACTTGAGGTTGTTGTTGTATTTTGTTGACTTTGACAACTTATTAGCAAGACGAGTATAAATAGATATAGTTTTTTCATGTTAGCTAAGATACAAATAAGGAATTTTTGAAACCACAAAAGTCACAAAGTTCACAAAAGAAATAAGTCAATAAAATTGTTATATGCCTATTCTCTGATAATAAGAATCAACCACAGGTTGTCCTGTATAATTTTTTCCAGCTTTGTCATTTGCTCCTAGGTAGTTGAAATTAAAGTTTAAGTGCCGATTACCTTGGCATTCAATTAATCTTTTTCTAGGATCGTATTGGATATTAGACGATTTTAAAGTTTGTAGGACTAGTTTTTTCAAAGATTGACCTGTTTCATTTTTGATATTATCTAAATCTAGATTTGCTATGAAAATACTATTGGGTTTTAAGGCTTGAAGTATGATTTTTATAACTTCTAACTTATCGCCAATGTAATGTAGTCCATGTACACAAGTGATTAAATCGTAGTATTGTTTAGGTTGCCAATTTAAGACAGAACCCACGGATAATTTTAAGTTAGGATGAATCGGATGTAAGGCAAACATATCGACCAAGTCTAAGCCTTCTAGTATTACTTGGTTTTGAGGAAGTAATTCAAAAGCTTGAACCAAAGCTCGCCCTTCTACACAGCAAATATCTATCCATGAAACCCGTTTATTCGTGTTTAGTTGATTGGTTAAAAAAGTCAATATATCGAATCCCAAATCTTTATGATAGCT
>CAYLSF010001318.1:0-2412 GCA_964385675.1 uncultured Saprospiraceae bacterium | reverse complement strand
TCTTTTTGTATCAAAAAGTGTTAACTACTTTTTAGTTGTTTTGATTCATCTCAATTTTTCTGACTTTTCTTAGAACTTTACGCCTTCTCACTAGGGAAACTAAGGATAAAAGTACTCCCCTTCCCAACTTCACTTTGTAATTCAATATGTCCATTCAATTTTTCTAATAGTAGTTTTACGATAGATAATCCAATACCCGATCCCTTAAAATCTCCTCGGTTATGTAGTCTTTTAAAACTTTCAAATATCTTATGATGATATTGTTTTTCTATACCAATGCCGTTATCAGATATTGAAATTTGGTGCATAGAATTGGCGTTTTGATAAGAAATCGTGACCATAGGCACTTCTGAATTATTATACTTCAAGCCATTCTCAACTAAATTTTTCAGTATAACAAACATCATGGTCGAACTCGTTCTCATATTTTGTATCCCATCATTTCGTAAAATGCCATTTCGTTCCGTCTTGTAAGTATCCAAACTAAAGAAAAGATTAGAAATCAATTCATCCATATCCACCCATTCTAATTCAATTGCTTCATCTTTTGATAGATTAATATAAGTCGCTATATCTTCAACAAGGGTATATAAGTTACTGATATTAACTTGAATGATATTAAAATAATCATCAAGTTGTGTTTTGGCTTCATCCGAAATTCTACGTTTGATTAACCCTACGTAACTACCGATGTTGCGTATCGGTTCTTTTATATCATGAGAGGCGATATAATTCATTATACGAAGTTCTTCATTGACTTTTTGAAGATTTTGCGTTTTTGTATCCACTTCTTGTTGTAAATACTCACTCAGATTTTTACGCTCTTTGGCACGTTGCCGCATATATAGTGCTATTCCTAGTAAAAATATAGCTAAGATGCCCACCAATAAGAGAATATATTGTTGATTTCGTAAGGCGAGGTCTTTTACTTTTTGGTCTAATTGAAGGGATTTTATGGCTTCATTTTTCTTTAATGTTTCATATTTAGCATCCGCTAGTGTTGCTATTCTTGTCCTATCGGTATTCAACTGTTCTTTTTGTAGTTGATTCAACTCTTGATATAACGCTAAGGGGGGGTCCTTATCTCCTATGTTTTTATACAGTTCTATTTTGAGTTTTAAGACCTCTTCCTTCTCAGGAAAATCAAGTTCTTCAAACTTTAGACTATTTATCAATTTTAGTCCTTTTTGATAGGCTCCTTTCTGTGTGTTATATTTCGCTTCTAAAACAATAACACTATTTTTGTAGTAAGTGAGATTATAGGTTTTTACTTTTTGTAAATAGTCATATGCAGCTTCACTCATTTCATAGTCGAGATAACCTTCTATGGCTTTAACATAAATCATTTTTTCCGCCTCGTCATACTTATAAGACTTAATCGTATCTATTTTAGGTATAATTTGAAGGGCGAGATCTACATAATATTTAGAAGAATCCTGCTGTTCTAATTCCGTATAAATCGTGGATAAAGAGGTGTAGAGAAAAGTAAAAATATATTGATTTTCAGGAAATTCCATTTGTTGTGCTAATCCTTCCGCATATCGTATATATTTGATAGCACTCGCGTAATCCTCCAAAGACATATAGACCTGACTGATATTAACAAATGAATATGCTGCCGATAGTGGTTTGTCTTTTTCACGAATATCTACCGCTTGAAAATAATAATCAATAGCCGTTTGATAGTCCTGTAATTCAGAAAAAGTATAACCCAACATATTATAGATCATCGCCTTAGAGTCTTCATCTTTCTGGAAAGTCAACGCCTCATTAAAATAGGTAGCAGCACTAAAAAAAGAGTCCTGGGACAATTGTAAATTTCCCAATTGATAGGCTAAATCATAGGAAGTTGTATCATTTTTTAATTGCTTAGCAGCAGCATATCCCTTTAACAGAAAAACTTTTTGCACTGCCACCTCCCAATTGTAGAACTCTTTTAAAAAAGCCGTGTAAGCCTTCAAGTCATCATTTGAGCGTTCGGGGTGCATCTCCTGCCAACTCATAGCAGAAGATTGCTTTACTTCTTGAGCAAAGCCAATATTCCATATAGTTGCCAAAGCTATAATCATCAATAACTTATAAATATAAGTTTTCATCTTCATATAAAATATCGATACGTCTTCCCAAATATATTATAACATTACCTATAATTAACGATATAGTACAGCAATTCTCGGTTTACAAAAATTAAAATATGATAAGCTAAACTACAGCTATTCTCGGTTTAGAGAATTTAATATTTATTAGCTCTTATTTATCATTACAATCCATTATTTGCGTAGCATATTTTCAAAAAATGGATGTATTTAATTTACAAACCATTACAAATATTAAAAAAGCTAAACCGAGAACAGCTGGCTAAACTAGAAGTCTTATCTTGATTCTAAAAAGTTAGAATATTATGATTGACAT
>CAYLSF010001317.1:0-2413 GCA_964385675.1 uncultured Saprospiraceae bacterium | reverse complement strand
AGGCAATCAAATGATCATTGATGGAGCGGATATTGAGCGACTGCGATTGGGGTATCAAAAAAACTGGGGTGCTTTGCCCGATAGTGCGACCCTCGCTCAATTAATAGAAACAAGCGTACAAACTGAAATTTTCTATCGAGAGGCGTTACGGATGAATTTGGATCATAATGACGAAATTGTCAAAAGGCGATTACAGCAGAAATATGAATTTTTAGTTAAAGATTTAGCGAATACCATAGAACCAACTGAGGAAGAATTAAAAACCTTTTATCAAGACAATAGTACCTTATTTCAAACGCCTAAAAAACTATCCTTTTCACAATATTATTTTAGTCCTGACAAACGAAGAGTGCCATTAAAAGATGCTCAACAGGTTCTATTGACCCTAACAGAAAAAACACCCGATCAAATTCAATCTACCTCTATAGGGGATGATTTTCATTTACCCAACTACTATGCAGAACGAGATTTTGAAGCGATTTGGCAACAATTTGGACGAGCTTTTGCGGATACTTTGTTTACTAAAAACCAAAACGGTTGGCTCCCCCCTATTTCATCGGGTTATGGTATTCACCTAGTCTATCTTTCTAATATTCAGGAGACGTCAATACTCCCTTTTGAGCAAATAAAAGCCGACATTACCGAAAAATGGAAAGGTCGTCAGTTACAAGTTTATAATGACGAATTGTATAAAAATTTGAGGAAGGAGTATGAGGTTGTTATTAGTTCCCGATAGTTTCCCGTACAGTAGTCGGGAGGGATAGTGGCTAGTTTTTCCATTCAAAATTTCTCAATCAAAATTCAACATCAATTATGAATTTATCCCACATATTAACGCATCTCGGAGAGGATCGCTCTAAATATTTTAATGCGGTTGCTCCACCGATTGTACAAACTAGTAATTTTAAATTTGATAAAGTTGCAGATTTACACAAAGCCTTTGAAAATGAGCGTGGACATCATTTATACACAAGAGGAAATAATCCAAGTGTAACGCTTGCGGCTCAAAAAATTGCTGCAATAGAAGGGGCAGAAGATGCTTTGCTCTTAGGAAGTGGAGCAGCGGCCATTTCTAATTCTGTTTTGGCGAATGTTCAAGCAGGGGATCATATCGTTTGTGTAGAAAATGCGTACTCGTGGGCAAATAAATTATTAAAAAACTTCTTGCCTCGTTTTGATGTTGAGACCACCTTTATAGATGGTCGATTTATTGAAAATTTTGAAAAGGCTAGGCGTTCTAATACTCGTATTTTTTATTTAGAAAGTCCAACGTCTTTGATGTTTGACCTCCAAGATTTAAAGGCAGTTGTGGCTTTAGCCAAACAACATAATATTATCACCATTATTGATAATAGCTATGGTAGTCCATTAAATGGAAATCCTTTAAAATGGGGTGTGGATATTTCACATCACTCGGCTACCAAATATATTGGTGGGCATAGTGATGTCGTAGCAGGTGTAATTTGTAGCTCTAAAGCTATGATTGATAAAATCTTTGCTAGTGAAATGATGACCTTGGGTAATATCCTAAGCCCAATGGATGGATGGCTACTTACTCGAAGTCTCCGTACCTTACCGCTACGTATTCAGCAAGCTGGACAAACGACCTTAAAAGTTGTAGAATATTTAGTACAACATCCAAAAGTCAAACGAGTCCTTTATACGCATCACCCCTCTCATCCACAATATGATTTAGCCATTCAGCAAATGCCCATTCCAATGGCTTTGTTTTCTGTAGAATTTCATACCAACGATATTCAACAACTCAATGCTTTTGTGGATAGATTGAATTACTTTTTAATTGCTGTTTCTTGGGGTGGTCATGAGTCCTTAGTCATTCCATTGGAAGTTGATTATTTGGGAAATAAAGTGCCATTGGTTCGCTTTTATATAGGGCTGGAAGAGGCGGATGTTTTGATTGGAGATTTGGAGCAGACATTGAAATTTCTATAAAACATAATTGGACACCGTCCCGATAGCTATCGGGAACACAAAGAAGACACAAAGAAGACACAAAGCTATATAGAGTTCATATTAAGTATCTCTGTGTTACTCTGTGTTTTCTTAGTGCACTCTGTGTCCTAATTTTATACAAAAAGAAAAGCCGAGCGGGTTGCTCGGCTTTTCAATTGTTCGTCATAGTTGTATTTCATTGCACGTTGAATTCGTAAGTGTTGGTGTTCTAAATCTTTAGTGTTTTGTGTTGTATTGTATTGAGTAATTTATGATGTTCTCTTAGTGTGTTTGTTATGATTCAAAGATGCAAACATCCCCCAAAACTTACAATTGGAAAAGTAAGAACTCCGCAATTCACTCCATTAACGTATGGATTTATTGAGTTACCGTTTTGGGGTTTAATCCCGATAACTATCGGATTAGCGTCAAGGAGATAGTAATAAGTTTTTTAGTTGTT
>CAYLSF010001316.1:0-2414 GCA_964385675.1 uncultured Saprospiraceae bacterium | reverse complement strand
ATTATAAATGCTCTACAAGGGCAATCGGCATTAGCATAGGGCAACGCCCTATGAATTAGAACGGCATTAATAATTATAGCAATATAAAATAGAGCGACATATATACCTATATCCCGATAGGGCTAATATACGATTTTGGGTGATTCATAGGGCTATGCCTCATGCTAGTGTCTTTATTCCTTTGGGGCTTTTGATACCAAAATAGACCAATCCTTTATTCGCACAAAATTCCCTAACGATTTCATCTGGAAATCCTTCCGTGACAGGATCGAAAGGTAACGTTAAAATTCGAATAGTTGACATTTTTTGAAAAAAAATTCGATGTGCTACGCACATATTTTTTATAAAAAGGTAAAAAATCTAAAAACTAACGAGCCCTGGTGAGTCGAAATCCGGTACCGCTTTCAAGTCTGACATTGGTGTATGGGTAGTGGTTGTCCCTGTACTGCACCTCGCAATTCTCGGCGTAGTCGAACCAACTACCGCCCCGTAGCCTATGTCTCCAGCTTAATTTTCCCATATATGTGGGATTTTTTTGATTTTTAAAATCAGATATACGTGCCTTATAGCCATCAAAACACCATTCCCATATATTTCCGCTCATATCATATATGCCTAGTGCATTGGGTTTTAGCCTTCGCACTTCGTGTGCTCGGCTTTTGTTATTATCTCTATACCAAGCGTACTCTTTTAGCTTATGTAAGGAATCTGTTCCAGCATATATCTGTTTTTTACCTAGTATTGAATAGCTACTTGCAGCATATTCCCATTCTGCTTCGGTGGGCAGGCGGTAGGCTTTGGAGGTTGAGTCATATTCTATTTTACTCCAAGTTCTGTGAGCATATTCTGCAAAATATAAGACGCTATCTTGTGCGGTTATCATGCGTTCTTCGCCCTCTACTATTCCATATATATCATAAGCTAAATTTTTAAATCCCGCTTGCTCAGATAGCCAATTGCAATACCGTATCGCATCAAACCAATTGGCATTTACCGCAGCTCGGTTGGCTTTTTTTGCCCCCCAGCTTTCTTCATGAAATATCCCAAGATCTAATCCATTGTCATAACAATATAACGCCATCTGTGCAAGGGTCACTTCGGTCGGTGCGATATGGAAGTCGGAGAGGTATATGGGGATGCTGTCTGCTGTAAAAGGATAGGGTTTTCCTTCTTCTGTGCCTTTTACATGTATAAATCCATCATCGGGATTTGGCTCAGTCGGCGGCTGTGGAGCATCTATGGCGGTGATGCCTAGCCATAGCAGTGTTAGTAGGATGGCTTTTTTCATGTTGTGTGTTTTTACCCCCTAGCCCCCTAAGAGGGGGAATATCCACCCTCACTTAATGCTTTGATTTTCAGTAGGCGGGTTTTCCTCCCGAACCCTTTCGGGATTAGGGGGTTAGGGGGTGAGTGAAGGCATTTTTTGATAGAATTTTACAACTCACTCTGAATCCCGTACAGTAGTCGGGAGGGATGTTTTGAGTAATCAGAAATCATAAATCCGTCCGATTTTACCGAAAAAAGGATTTATGAATTTTAATTTATGATGTAAGATTTATGATTTTTTAGAACCAATTACATCCTGACGAAAAGCCCAATTTAATTCAAAAAACGCTCTTCTGGCGGCACTTCTGTAAATCCAGCTTCTGTTAATTTATCTAAAACTTGCTCCTTAATGACCAAAAAACGAGCTTTGGCTTCTTTCAGTTTTTCGCTTTTTTCAATTTGCTTTTTAAAATTGCGATCCGCAATACGTTTTGATTTTTCAACGTCCTCTAAGCGAATGTCTTTTTCTTTGATGCAGTTGCTTTCTTTGATGTAAGTATTGGTTATTCTATCGGCTTCATGATAGCTTACTGCTAAGTCGGGAGAGACGTAATATTCCATTTTATCCACATCCACATAAAACAGAGTAGAGTCGGATTGTACTTCGTACTTGATAGTCGCTTGTGTTTCATTAATCACAAAAGCTTCGCCACAGGCAAATAACCCTCTTTTACGTTTAAAGGACGTTTCGGAGGTGTCGGTCACTTCCATTTCTCCTAATATCACATCAAATACTTCTGTAAATTCCTCTTCTGTATAGCGGCTTTCGGTTTCCCCCATTTCTACTTCTCCTGCTATCACATTGAGTAGTTCTTGCTTATCTATGACGCCTGTAAATACCATAAAGGTGACGATAAAGGCGAGTCCTAAGACTAGATTAATTAGTGCTTTCATTGTTGGTTTCTTTTTTGCGACTTTCGATAAATACGTCTTAATGACTGAATTTTAGCATTTGAAACATGGATTAATTTGAAAGGACAAATTTAAAAAAATCCATTTTATCCGTTCCATCCGCATCATCTGCGTTTCCATCACTCCAATTCGGTCAAAAACATACAGAAGTTAAAAATAGGAGATATTCTTATGAT
>CAYLSF010001315.1:0-2420 GCA_964385675.1 uncultured Saprospiraceae bacterium | reverse complement strand
AGCGTTTTATTACTTTTTTCTGTCATCGGAAATCGCCAGTTTCAAAGCAACCAGAAAAATGAGTAAAACGCTTACCCTTTGCTTGTACTACTTTAGATTCAGTAGTTTACTGTTTCATTATTGTAATGGAATTGTACTGCTAAATCTTATCATGGTATAAACGCATAGGTGTAGGCGTACTTATTTTGGTTGTGGGTGTTTGGCGATACCTCGATGACAAATCTGTGCGTTCTACGCCTCATTTGTTTCTTTCGCTAAATCTTTGAAACAAACGTATGCGTACCACGACTACACGACCTTCGATTATGTCTATTTTGCCAATTATAGCATTAGGTTTATTTGCATTGATGAATCTAATCAATGATATAGAACCTGATGAACCAAAACAACGAAAACCGAGAACCTTGACTTTTGATGAAGTTGTACAAAAAGATATAAACGGCAAGTATCAACTACATCCAAACCGATTAAGAAAACTAAGACGAGATATTGAAAACTTGAATAATGCCGAACAATATGCACTAAAAGCTAAAAGTAATGGTTGGTTCTCTTGTTTAAGTTGTCCTTATAGAGATTCTATCTATTTGTATAAAAATGAAATTTGGAAATATGGTGTAACTATCAATGGAGAAGTAGGACGATATAGAAATAGACTTAAAATCAAAGGATTGCAATATAAAACACAATACACAGGAACAATTGAACAATGTATGATAGAGGAACGTAAGAAAATTATTAAATATCCATTGTTAAGAGAGAATTTACAGCGAAAAAAGCCGATAGCACGACCACCAGGCAATCCAAAAGATTCTTAATTCATTTATTTGTATCAACACAAAATCAATTCAAATGACCATAGCAGATACTAAAAACTGGACAATATTTATATCCTCTATTGCTTATGATGAAGTAGAAGATAAAGTAGATACCACACTTTTAGAAGTTCCTATTAATCAATCATTAAGCCTTCAAACGTATGGAACATCTATCAAAGAGGTTGTAGCAGTAATCATAACTTATGATAGTCCTTTACATCCACCTTATTTAGAATATGACGCTACTAATCAAACGATTGAAATTGGACTTAAAATGCCTTATATAATTAGAGAAGAATCTACCGTAGCTGATGTACTTGCAGTCATGCAGCACACTTTTTTAATAGGCATCCTACAAATGAAAACATTAGAAGGAATTGAAGATTTTAATTTTGATGGATTATATGATGATGTAAAGACTATATTTTTTCCTAAAATAGAAAAGCCGATGGAATAATATTATTCCATCGGCTTTTCTACCTTCTTAACCTACCTTAATTTAAATTAGGTAAGGCTTTAATTGCTTCCATTTTAGATTGATCCGTTAATTTCGCATAGACTTGTGTAGTTTTAATACTTCTATGCCCTAGCAGTTTTGATACCGTATAAATATCTACTTTGTTATGTAGTAACAATGTAGCATAAGTATGTCTAAAGCAATGAAAGGTAATGTGTTTTTTAATGCCAGCGTCTTTAGTCCATCGCATCAACTTTTTATTACAGTTTGATGATTCTTGCAGATTTGGAAAAATCAATTCATCGGTATTTTTAAACGTTCCTAGTCGTTCAATCACCTTTTCACTAACAGGCAGTTTTTCTACATTTTTAGTTTTTTGTTGCCTATACTGAATAATATATTGATTGACTTCTGTATCAAAAATGATATTAGACCACTTCAAATTTTTAAGGTCACTATGACGCAAACCACAATACGCAGCAAACAAACAAACCGTCTTAAAGTCTTTATCATAAAAATCCGTATCTGCCAATGCTTGTAATTCCTCTATCGTCAAATACTGCCGTTCCGTTTCTATTTTTTTAATCGGTCTAATGTTGGTCACAGGATTTTCTTTTAATAACCCCTCATTGTACGCTTTACGCACAATTTGACAAAACCGATTAAAATATAAATACTTAGAATTTTGAGCCAAAGGTCGAGAGCGATTATGCCCTAATGTTTGAGCCGACAATAAATATTCCTTATACTTTTCAGCAAAAGCACTTGTTAATTTATTGGTCATCAATTGACCTTTTGTAAAATGAAATAAGTGATTGTAAGCAGATCGCCAATTATTGTAAGTGTTTCTATTTCTGTCTTTATAGGTTTCTACAAATTGATTGAAGTACGCTAAAAAATCTTTTGGTGCTTTGTTGTCACCATTTAGCTTGAAGTCTCCAGTATAAAGATCCATTTGGATTTTACTTCTTATCGCTTCGGCTGCTTGTCGAATCTCTTTATTCTTTTGACGCTGTGCAGTTGTTTTAGGTTTATCCTTTACATACATTTTTAAAAACTGTCGCCTAGTCTCTTTACCTTTCTTATGGTCAAAAATTGCAGGATAAAAATCAAGGTACAAACTAATTTTACCACCTTTTAACTTCTTT
>CAYLSF010001314.1:0-2421 GCA_964385675.1 uncultured Saprospiraceae bacterium | reverse complement strand
CCTCTGACACTTCGGACGCTTTAAAAGCGTCCGAAGTCTAACCTTATCATTTTAGCCAAGCCTTAACCGTCTCCACATAAGCTTTAGATAGCTTATCAAATCTCGTCATATTTGGAATATGATTAACCTCTAGTAAATGCTTGCGTCCATCATCCCCTACGATATAATCATTAGCTATCATTTCTAAACCAAATGCTTTTTTCAAATTTAAGGTATCGTCCAAGAGTTCAGCATCCATATCCATAAACGCAGCATCAGCATGATGAATGGATTTTAACCAATCATCCCCTTCTAAGTTGATTTGATAATTGACATCACCTACAGAAACGACTCGAACAGATTGTCCGTCAAAGAAAGGTTCTAATATAGTTGCTTCTTCACTTTGCCACTCCCCTGTAAATCGAGTTTTATTTTCACCACAGTGCCAATTCCCCCATTTCGCTACGGTTTCTGTCGAGGTATCAATATTAGCTTTTGGAGGCATTATACCTCTAGGGGTATTGAATCGGCTAATTTGCATTGCCCTTGCCAAACAAGGTAATTTTAATCGACAATTCAACATGCCCAATGGATTAGGAAAACAACGTCCCCCCCAAAGCGTCAATGCGGTTAGAAAATCAAAATCCTCTTCAAAAATACCATGAAAAACGACCGTATCTACGGGTAGCATTCCGACACCTTTGCTTCTCTCAATGTACAATGTACCATTATACACTAAAAACTTGGGTAACATACCGTGATAAATCACAGGTCCAAAATGAGTATTCTTTATCTCATTTGCTAGGGTCTCCTCTAAACCAATAATACATAATCTTTTTCTCATGATGATTACTTTTTAGGTTGCTTAACGTCATAAGCCTTGAAAGAAATTCCTTTCTTATCAATTTTTTTAGTGTTATACACTAAAATTAAGTCTATTTTCGTAATGTTAAAGTCAAATTAAATTTTTTATTATATGTTTAAAATCAAAAATAGAACAATTCATGTATTTTTGTCTTTAACAATTAAAAGCATCATACTCTATAATACTTTAGAATACAGAAGGGTTAGCGAAAGAAAGCAAATGATACACTAAATATGTAGAATAAATGGAGGACACTAGCACAACTCTTCTTCAATGTATCGTTAAAAATAAAACACTAGGGGAATAATCATTTTACTCACCTATAATAACTGCGATTAACTAAATTTTTAAGAATTTTTTTCTGACTGTTTTTCCTATGGGATTATGTCAGGTCATGTAAATATAGCTAGGTATGAAAGTGATCCAGTTTATCATGGTTATCACAGGATTATTCTGTATAAGCCAAAGTACAAATGCCCAAACATTAAGTACACCTAGTGCCTTAACAATTAATTTGTTAGGACTAGATTACTATTCTCCGTTAAATGAAGAACTCTATAACTTTGATGAATTCACCCTAGGCGTAGGCATTGAATATTATCACAATATAGCTCCCTCATTAAGCATCGGTTTACCAATACGTTTAGGACGTATGAATTATCCATTCTCCGGTATTATGAACTTTGAAGATAGATTTTGGATGAGTTTTGATGTTATGGCAAAGTATGGTTTTAATGTAAAAGAACATAAACGAATTTTACCATCACTCTATACAGGATTTGGATATACTTACCTAGATTTAGAAGATACCTTTCAAGATTGGCAAGGACAAGTTAATGTGGGTTTATCGGTGAAAATTCAAGTTATTAATCAAATTTACTTACAATTCAACTCTGAATATAGATTTTCTCAGCGAGATCATTGGCACAATGGTGTAGGCATTACCTATCAATTTGGACAAAAATCTACGTTGACGAGTCAATCTAGCATTCCGCTTCCCAATCGCTCAGAGATTTTTAAGCATGATGAACAAGCTCATCAAACAATGGCAACGACTGATAAAACGCAAGCTATTGAACTCAATACGGAAATAGATTCAGACGGTGATGGAATAGAAGACGTGATTGACCTATGTCCTCATGAAAGAGGTGTTCCAGAAATGTCGGGTTGCCCAGTAAGTGATACGGATCAAGATGGCTTATTAGATATGGAAGATAAATGTCCTGAAGAAGCAGGAACATTTGAAACAGCGGGCTGTCCAGATAGGGATGAAGATGGTGTGATAGATCGTCATGATAAATGTCCCAATCAGAAAGGACATTGGAGAATGAAAGGTTGTCCTGATACAGATAAAGATGGCGTGGCAGATCTAGATGATGAATGTCCTCAAATTGCTGGAAAAGCAGATAATAAAGGTTGTCCTGAAAAAACAGTATTGGAAACAAATTCCGAATTAAAGTCCATTTCAAGGTTTATTGAATTTGACTTAAAAAGTGTGAATCTCTCTGCTATTGCTTATCCTGAATTTGACTTAAAAAGTGTGAATCTCTCTGCTATTGCTTATCCAGTATTTCAAT
>CAYLSF010001313.1:0-2421 GCA_964385675.1 uncultured Saprospiraceae bacterium | reverse complement strand
TCTAATAAGGCCCATAATGAGTATTCATCACATCGGTCGATACCTTAGGAGCTTGTGTAGGAAAAGCATCGTAAATAACTAATTGACCACGTCTTGTTTCATTATAAAAGCTATTAGGCCCACAACCAAAAATATCACAAAAATTTTTATCTTTTAGAGCTTCTTTCTCAGCATTTTGCCAATCTTCATTTTTTACAAATACTTGAGTAATAATCCAGCTTCTAACAACACCCTTTAGCGAACTCGCAGGAATATATGGAATACCATAAGTATGATGTAAAGTGATAGAGGTTTCATATACACTTTCATGTCCTAAACCATGTGCCATTCGCCAATCTATTGTTAAGTTAAACTGAATGAGTTCTTTAGTATTAAAACTTGCCTTGGCTATATGGTGATGTTTTTTGACTAAGTCGCCAAAACTAAAATCCCCATAAAATGCTTTGATCTCATAATTTTCCCCTTTACGTTGACGCTTGAAAAACTGAAACTTGTGCATTTTATAATCATATCGAGCTGCTTTATTCAGTTTTAAAGAAAAATTATCAATATCATTTGACTCAATACTAGATGCTAAAGCCAAGACATCTTTAGGCAAAAAAGCATCGGCAATAGACAAACTATCAGCAACTTGTCTTTGATTTGATCTAGGATTATTATTTTGGCGAGGCGTATATTTTTGATTTCTTGTATTGTTATTATTTCGAGTATTTCGATTTTGATTAGAGGAAGTCTTTGGTTTTTGTGAACCACCGTACAAATCTTTCCCCTCTACTACCAATCTAGTCAACTTTCCTTTATCTCTTTGAAATTCACAAGGCTTTCCATTTAAAGTATCATCTTTAAAGCTGACCCCAGTAATAGGAAGCTGACCTAATTTACCACTTTTTTTAGTAAATTGAATTTTACCAGCATACCCCCTTTTAGTTTTGATAACAACTAAAGTTCCCTTTTCCATGTTTATTTGATTGAGATTTAATTAGAAGAATTTCCATCAATTAGTCCTTCTGCAAAACGACGAATCCAACTTAATAAAGCTAGTACTTCTATAGTAACAGCCTTATATGTTCCTGAGTCAACTTCCGTCAAGCCCTTTGCTAATCGATTTTTTTCAAACTTAAAAAGTAATAAACCATCTTCTTTATTCAACCAATTTTCAATTTGAACATAAAGCAATCCCCAAGGATTATTAATATCGGGAACACCACTTTTTCCACTTTTAGAAAATGCAAATGCCATAGCTGCCCCTATACCATTCGTTTTTATCAGCATAGGTAATTTCTTAGCATAGGCTTTATATTCCATTTTTTTCTGACCAAGTTCTTTGTTAGCATTTTCCGCACATTCAAAAGCATAATTAGCCCTTCCTTGTTCTAGTTTACTCGTATTAGATGTTCTATTTGACATAGCCTTATTTGTTTAAATGGTTTAAAAAGTGAACTCTTGTAATCCCTTTGCCTAAAGTAGCATTTCCGCCTATTTGAATAATATTAGACATACCATTGATTTGTTTTTCAAAAAATGCTCTTACTTCTATATCCGTTAACCTATCTTCCTTAGCTGTAAATTCATCAGAGGCTAATACCATAGTGTACATTACACTTTCAGCAGGTAAAAACTCCTCAGTAAATAAAGCACCATTTGCTACAGTTCCCGTAGCATTATCGATTTTAGTTCGTGTAATAACTTCTGTGGATAGGTTGACAAAATCTTTAAAATCATCATCTGATAAAATCACTATATCCTTTTTGATTTTATCTTGCCAATAAGGTGATAGTTCATTTAATGCATTTTCTGCTAACCAGTCCCCTAATTTATTGATTATACCATTGGAGGTTGTTGTAAAAGCATATTCTTCTAACACTATCTTTTTACTGTTGCCAATAACCAAATTACTATTACTACTAATTTTAGCAGTACCATTTTGGATAAAATCATTAAATAATGGTGTGGTTAATTTACTCAGTTTCATATCCATACCAAATTGCTTCAATACCTTAGGACAAGTTACCCAAGCAAAGACTCCTTTCATAGATTTAACAGGAAACAGTAACAGACGAGCATCAGAAAATCCCAAGCAACCTGAAAACTGTACTTGTTTGTCTTTATCTTTAGTATCTTTATCACCATGAAAAAAGCGTTTAAAATGATTTTTTTGCTTCTCATTTAATCCACCATCATCATAACCAAATGTCCTATGAATATTAACTTCATCTTGAAAGGTAGATTCCTTATCTGATTTAACATAGGACTCTAAAGCTTCTCTTAATGCTCCCTTTAAACTAGAAGCCTCTATTTTAGGAAATGAAGTATGTCGTTCTCGTTGAATTGGCAAATCAACAATACCCAAGTCTGAACCACTACCTGCATGTAGAGGGGTTTCACAGACTAAAAAAAGTGGTCTTACTGTTTTATACATAG
>CAYLSF010001312.1:0-2422 GCA_964385675.1 uncultured Saprospiraceae bacterium | reverse complement strand
ATCGTTGGTGCGATGCGACTCGGCGTATGGGGTGCTAATCTAACGACTCAAGAACTTGAAGCCTTTATTGAGCAATGTATCGACTTGGGGTTACGAGATTTTGACCATGCCGATATTTATGGTCATTATACTAGTGAAGCAGAATTTGGGGAAGTCTTAAAACGTCGCCCCGATTTAAAAGATAAAGTGCAACTCACCACTAAGTGTGGGATTAAAATGCTAAGTGATAATCGTCCGAGTCATAATATCAAATCGTATGATTCTACTAAAGCACATATTATTGCTTCCGCAGAAAACTCGCTATCGTACTTAAATGTGGAATGTATCGACTTACTACTTTTACATCGTCCAGATTATCTGATGAATCCACACGAGATTGCGGAAGCTTTTGAGCGACTACGTTCACAAGGGAAAGTCAAACATTTTGGGGTCTCCAATTTTACGCCTTCACAATTGGATATGCTTCATCATTTTACACCATTAGTCAATCATCAAGTGGAAATTTCGCCGCTTCATCGCAATTGTTTTGAAGATGGTACACTTGATCAATGTTTAAAGCATGGCATTACGCCTACCGCATGGTCGCCTTTAGCAGGTGGAAAACTATTTCAAGCGACCACCGATGAAACGACAAGTCGGGTTAAAAAGATCATGAATGAATTAGCCGAAAAATATGAAGCTAATTTAGATCAAATCATATTGGCGTGGCTACTCAAACATCCTGCTGGTATTGTTCCTGTCTTAGGGACTTCTAAAATTTCACGTATTCAATCCGCTATGGGAGCTTTAAAAATTACGCTAACGCATGAGGAATGGTATGCGGTTTGGCAGGCTGTTATTGGTGGGGAAGTGGCGTAATCTGTTATTCCTGCGAAGGCAGGAATCTCCCAGAACGTAAGAACTGAAAGGTTAAGCCTTAAAATGCTGGAAAACTTAACCTTTCGTTTCAATCGCTTGGGAGATGCTGAATCAAGTTCAGCATGACTTATCTAATTCAGAATCACGACAATTCACATAAAATGACAAAAATAAAAATACGCTCTGAGCATTTAGAAGGAGCAGAAGTGGCTTGGTTCGCGCCATTATGCAATGGAGACGATGAGTTCTTAAGCCGACACGACGTCCGCTATAAATCGGATTGGAACAATACCTCTAGTGTGCTATTGACAGCCGATAGATTGGGGTATCGAAATATTTTGTGTCCGTCGTCATATCAAGTTGGGCAGGATACGTTGACGTTTGCAGCAGCGGTTGCTCCTTTGACGCAGCAGATTAATTTGTTGACAGCTATTCGATGTGGCGAAGTGCATCCGCCGATGTTGGGTCGGGCAATTGCGACCTTGGATCATATTCTAAAAGGACGACTGACCATTAATATTATTTCATCCAACTTACCTGGAATGGATATGAGTTCGGCAGAACGGTATCAGCAGTCTAGGGAAGTGATTGAGATTTTAAAACAAGGGTGGACACAAGATCATATTGATTTTAAAGGGGAATTTTACAATATCCAACTCAAAACGACAGCCCCGATGAAAACCTACCAACAAAATGGAGGTCCTTTATTGTATTTTGGCGGATATTCTCCGCCCGGTGTGGACTTATGTGCAGAACATTGTGATGTCTATCTGATGTGGCCAGAAACCGAAGGGCGTTTGCTAGAGTTGATGACGAATATGAGTCAGAAAGCGGAAGGCTATGGACGAACGGTGGATTTTGGATTGCGGGTACATGTGATTGTGCGAGAAACCGAAGCAGAAGCTAGAGATGCCGCTCAACGCTTGATGTATTTTGTAGATGACGAGCGAGGTACAGAGATTCGCTTACGGGCATTGGATGGCAAATCTTATGGCGTCTCTCGTCAAACGGAAATGCGGAATCAAGCAGGGGATGATGGTTTTGTAGAACCCAACTTATGGACGGGTATCGGACGAGCCAGATCGGGCTGTGGGGCTGCGATTGTAGGGAATCCCGATCAAGTGTTAGCCAAACTACAACGCTACATGGATATGGGTATCCGAGCCTTTATTTTTTCAGGCTATCCGCATTTGGATGAATGTAAGCTATTTGCCAATTATGTATTACCCAAAATTAAGACGTTTTCTATGCCACACGAGCAGGGGCGTATGCCTATTGGCATGCCTTTGAGTCCGCTTGGAGGTGGTAAGCGAGGATAAAGAGTAGCCTTTTGATACTGAATTTAGTAATGCCAGAAGATATTATTAATATCAATTTTACTTTGATAATTGCCTCCTAAATCCCACTGTATGCGATTTAGGAGGTGGAATTAAATTTTTACTCCAAATAAAAAATTATTATTCGATTGTCGTAGATATGCTATTTAATCTTTAAGTCACAATAACCATTCAAAAAGTGTATAGCATTTAACGACGTAAAATAGAACAGGTGTTCTATTGAATAG
>CAYLSF010001311.1:0-2427 GCA_964385675.1 uncultured Saprospiraceae bacterium | reverse complement strand
GAAATCTGCTCAAATCTAAATAGCTGATTTTCAGCGGGTGGATGCACCTCCTTTAGGAGGCTGGGAGGTGAGTGCTGGCATTTTGCGATAGAACTTTACAGCCCTACCCTTTTAGGGGGTTAGGGGGTAATTCTATTGATAAAAAACCTTATCATATTCCACCACACCACTCACGCCATCCAAACCGCCTTTGACCAATTCCACAATCATACAATTTTCCTCCGCTACATCAAAAGGGAGTTGAATCCCATATAAACTCGTTTTTTGATACCCAAAGCGAGGATAATAATTCGCATGACCTAATAACACCACAGAGGTATAGCCTAGATTTTTTGCAATATCATGAGCAGCCTGTATCAGTTGTCCACCAATTCCTTTTTTATGAAAATCAGGGCGAACCGAAACAGGGGCAAGCGTCAAGGCTTCATGTCTTTCTGTATCATTGACAATAAATATTCGAGTCAATAAGATATGCCCTACAAGTTGTCCTTCATACTCTGCTACCAATGATAATGCTGGAATAAAACTTTCAGATTGGCGTAATCGCTCCACCAAAAATTGTTCATCACCATCACTATATTTCATAGTTTTAAAAGCTGCTTCCACAATTTGAAAAACAGTAGCGTAATCTCTAGGTTCTTCTTGACGAATGGTAATTTGCATAACTGGTTTCTTGATACTGGTTTCTTGATACTTGATACTGGTTGAGTGATAACGAAATCCCGCACTTGAAAAGTCGGGAATACTGGATACTAGAATTTATTCTCTTTTCGGTTTAAAATTGATTGGTCTCTAAAATTTTATTAAGGTTTGAAACTTTAGTATAGTTAACGCTTCGAGCCTATCTAATTATCAATTGAAACCTATCTTTTAACTATTCAGAACCGAGAGAAGAGAAACGAGAACAGAGAAAAATCCCATGTAATACCTATTTTAAATAGGCTTGAATGTACCATAGTGTCCTATTTTAAACAAAACTATGGTTTGATTTATCTCTTTTCTCTGCTCTCACTTCTCTATTCTAAACAGTTACCCTATCTTTTCATAAAAAAGAATAATCCAATGCAAATTACTAAAAATATCCATAAACACATGAATCTCCTTAACGCCCTAACGCTACTTATTACCTGATAACAAAAACTCTACGCGTCGATTCAACTGCCGTCCTTTCGTCTGCACATTATCTGCTACAGGTATATCATAGCCAAAACCTTTGCAGGTAATTCGTCTAGCATCTATGCCATATTGCATAAGGTAAGAAGCAACTGCCCTTGCTCGACGTCTGGATAAATCTTGATTGTACATCGCTGACCCTACACTATCGGTATGCCCTCTGATTTCTAATTGAAGTTGTTCGTGTTTTTTAAGATGAGCGACCAATTTATTCAATTCTGGAAAAGCGACTGGCAATAAGGTGGTTTTATCCGTATCAAATAAGATATTATTCAATTGAAAAATATGGTTATTTACATAAGGTCTTGAAGGTGTATCCTCCACTTTTTTAATCAAGACATCATCAATATAATAGTACGCAAACGGTAAGCGATGTTTTCTTTCGGGGGCAACTTGGGTTAAGCTATCTTCAAAAAAATTACCAATCGTCAAATATTGTACTGCCGCATCTGGCGTAAAATATCCCGATACTTTTACCCACTTCAAACTATCTTGATTGATGATGTTTTTTTCATTGACAAAAGGTTTGGGTTTTAATACTAAATGCTCTTTTGTTTCTAAACGATCAGACGATACATAAACCCCGAGATTCCCACTTTTTAAACCTCCTGCGAAACGCATTGTCCAAAATTCTGCATAATATTTTTGGTTGGCTTGTAACGGTTCTTTGAGTTTAATGTGTAAATATTCTCTGGTATGCGTTTTCTGTTTTGGATCACCATAGATGGTAATTCCAGCCATCACTTTACCTGTTCTTGCCTTTTGTAAACCAAATCCTTTCTTTTTCCAACCCATATAAAGTGGAATATCACTATGGTATAAATCGGGAGAGCCTCCTGTTGGAGAAGTCCAATATTTCGTTGCATAATTGAAGTGGGCAAAGGTTTGACTTAATCGTTTGGGGATTTTAATATATTCTTCAAAACTCGGATTATACACCAAATTTTCATTATTTTCGGTTTCATTATTTTCGATATAATGCTGACTTTGGGCAAATAGATAAGAGGCTGATAATAGTAGTATTATCAGTACAATCAATTGTACTCGAACCATAATTGTGATTTTTTGTGATGTACTATTCGGACTCTATTTTTAGTCGTCCGCTATTCGATGAATTATCGAATGTGATTCATATCTTTTGTTAATGATATAATTCAATTTTTAGAAAAAGTAACATAGACTTTATCAAATTCTTGATAAAAAATACATTTTATGATTCCAAAACGAAATATTTTCTATTTTATAGTAATGGTG
>CAYLSF010001310.1:0-2427 GCA_964385675.1 uncultured Saprospiraceae bacterium | reverse complement strand
TGGTCGATTTATTTATGAACTGTTACTTATTCTCTAACGCATTTTTAAAATTTGATATACAACTAAAAATATTTTAGAAGCGGTGTATTGAGTTACTTCGATTCCAGACTAGAACGCATTCGGTGCGCTAGAGAAACTATACTTGATTCAGATATTCTCTAAAGTATTTTTAATTGAAATATAGTTCATTCAAGATATATAAGTTCATGTCTTAGAAGCGGTGTAGTGAGTTACTTCGTATTTACCTGTCACGTTTATTACAAACTAAACTTACTGTAAATTTTCTCTAAGACATCATTTTTTATCCGTCATAAAACTGCTTTAGAAGCGGTATATTGGGTTACTTCGTCCGAGAAAAAACAAAGCCACACCCAACGTAAACATTCTCTAAGGCAGTTTTATGACCAACCAAAACAACTATGAGTATTTTCTCAAAATTCAGAAAGAAGAAAACGACCCAAATCAGACAATATGAAAACCAGCAAGAAGTGAATTTTATGAATGGTATTAGTTATAAGCCTAATCCATTGACTACCTTAAAAATGGTAGCAGGTAGTTCTATCTTTGGTGAGCCATCTTACTATCGAAATTCACACGATACCCAAAAGTATATAGACAAATTATTTCCTTGGGCAGCTCCATTTACGTTCAAAGATGAGGCGACTACAACGGATGTATTTATCAAAGTGGTCGATAAAGCATTAGAGTATGACTTCAAAGGCACATTGGACTTAGCTAAAGAGTTGAGACAAGATTATTACATGCGGTTAAATCCAAGTTTGATTTTAGTTCGGGCTATTATGCACCCAAATAGAATTGCATTTACAACAGAAACAGGAGCGTATTTAAGAAATATTGGTTGTGATATTATTTTAAGACCTGATGACATTACCAATCAATTTGACTTATTCTTATTTTTCAACAAAACGAAAAACCGAATGCCTTCCATCTTAAAGCGGATTTGGAAGCAAAAATTAGAGGGGTTCACGAGATACCAATTGAATAAATACAAATCAAAAGCCTTAATTGACTTGATTAGAATATGTCATGCGAATAATGAAATTATTGATGAATTAATGCAGACAGGTAAAATCATCGTAGCGGACACTGAAAAGACGTGGGAAAACTTACGGTCGGAGCAAAATAGTTGGGCTACTATTTTTGATAAAACCTATGTACCACACATGGCTTTATTGAGAAACTTGAGGAATATTTTTCAAAGTTTAGACAGCAATACAGCTCAATTAGCTTTTGCTAAATCCATTTTGACGCAGTTGAAAAATGGTGTTGCTAAAGGAAAGCAATTTCCTTTTAGATACTATTCTGCTTATAATGAAATTTCCAAGATGGATATTCAATTTAAGCAACAAGTTTTAACGGCTATAGATCAATGTGTGGATAAAGCAGTTGGAAATTTCCCAAGATTAAAAGGAAAAACTATTTGCTTGTGTGATAACTCAGGTTCTGCATGGGGTAGTTTTAATTCACAATATGGTTCGGTGACTGTGGCGACTATTGCCAATTTATCTTCTATCATTACTGCGGTACAATCAGAAGAAGGTCATGTTGGTGTATTTGGAGATAGATTAAGTATCAAAAAAGTAACTAAATCAAAAGGGATTTTAGCTCAATTGAAGGAAACTTCAGCAAGAGGTAAAGCACAAGGTCAGAGCACCGAAAATGGAATTTGGTTATTTTTCGATGAAGCGATTCGGAAGAAGATTTGGTATGACAATATCTTTATCTACTCTGATATGCAAGCGGGTCATGGAGGGTTATATGGTACGAATGCAAAAGCTTATGCCAACTATACCATTAAAGGAAACTATATAGACGTCTTAAAATTGGTACAAGTCTATAGAGAAAAAGTAAATCCAAAAGCGAATATTTTTTCTGTGCAAGTGGCAGGTTATAAAAATTCGGTCGTACCAGAAAATTTATATAGAACCTCTATTTTGACGGGTTGGACAGGTAAGGAAGTGGTCTTTGCCAATTACATGCGTCAGATGTGGGACGAATTGGAACGTTAAATTATTCAGAATAGAATAATGAAATTTCACTTAGTAACGGAGAAAAATAAGTTCGTCATTTGATGAGTTATTTTTAATTGAATACGAGTTAAAAAAAGCGTGATGTAGCGGGTTACATTCAGCTTTTTTTAAGGAAGTAGTCGACTAAAAATAGCCATCTAAATGCGGATATTATTTTTTTGACGTTACTAACTTAGCGAATTTACACTTTTGCCTAAAAACTATGTATAAAGGCTAATGACTAAATGTGTAAATGTAATTTTCAATCAATTTTTGAAGGCATTTTTTAAAAATGGACTAACTTTGCACCACTTTTTTGAGAAAAACTTGTTGAAATTGATGACAATTGATTTTTAGAAATTCTATATAATATCATTTTGATTTTAATTGTCATTTT
>CAYLSF010001309.1:0-2430 GCA_964385675.1 uncultured Saprospiraceae bacterium | reverse complement strand
CAATTAAAATGTTATACTAAAACAAAGTTATGTCAGGTAAAAATGGAGTTAGCTTTTATCAGAGTGTAGAACGCTCATTTGATAAGGCTGCACAACACACAAATTTATCAAGAGGATTACTTGAACAAATCAAGGCTTGTAATGCGGTGTACCAAATGCGATTTCCTGTTAAGATTGGAAATGAATTTAAAGTCATAGAAGCTTATCGAGTACAACATAGTCAGCATCGACTTCCTACAAAAGGAGGAATCCGTTATAGTATGGCTGTAAATCAAGATGAAGTTATGGCACTTGCAGCCTTGATGACTTATAAGTGTGCTATAGTTGATGTTCCTTTTGGAGGTGCAAAGGGTGGTGTTAAGATTAATCCTAAAACATTTACTCCTCGTCAGTTGGAGCGTATAACGCGCCGATATACAACGGAGTTAGTTCGTAAAAGATTTATAGGGCCTGGTATTGACGTACCTGCTCCTGATTATGGAACGGGTTCAAGGGAAATGGCTTGGATATTAGATACCTATATGCAGTTAAATCAAGGAGAAATTGATGCGGTAGCTTGTGTAACAGGAAAACCTGTAACTCAAAATGGTATTCGAGGGAGAACGGAAGCAACAGGAAGAGGTGTTTTTTATGGCTTACGAGAAGCTTGTAGCTATGAAGATGACATGAAAAAACTAGGGCTAACAAAAGGAATTGCTGGAAAGCGAATGGTCGTTCAGGGTTTAGGAAATGTAGGTTCTCATACAGCTATGATTTCTCAAAAAGAAGGAGACGTTATCATAACAGGGATTGCAGAATATGAAGGTTCTATTCATAAAGAAGATGGAATTGATATAGAAGCCTTAATTAAGCATCGTAAAGAAACAGGCTCAATTCTGAACTTCCCTGGTGCTACTAACTTACCTACTCGTGAAGCTGCTTTAGAATTAGATTGTGATATTTTAGTACCTGCAGCACTAGAACAGGTAATTACAAAAGAAAACGCACCTCGTGTAAAAGCGAAAATCATTGCAGAAGCAGCTAATGGCCCTGTAACGCCTGACGCTGAGGAAATTTTATTGGAAAAAGGTTGCTTAATTATTCCTGATATGTACATTAATGCAGGAGGGGTTACCGTATCTTACTTTGAATGGTTGAAAAACTTATCTCATATGCGTTTTGGGCGTATGGAAAAGAGATTTGACCATAATACGTACGAAAATTTGGTGAATCTTGTAGAGAAAATGACAGGGAAACGAGTAGCTCAAAAAGAAAGAGACTTTTTGACAAGAGGAGCTGATGAGTTAGATTTGGTACGTTCGGGTTTAGAAGAAACGATGGTGACGGCTTATCAACAATTTCATCAAATTTGGAGACGTAGAAAGAAAGTGAAAGATTTAAGAACAGCTGCGTTTATCAATGCGATTGATAAAATTGCAAGTGACTACTTGAATATGGGAATTTTCCCTTAATGAACATAAACCTCCGATGCCTGTTCTCAACTTAATTTAGAATCAGCATCGGAGGTTTAGAAGAAAAATAAAATAGTGTAAAATCTTGTTGAAGGTCAGTTCTTTAGAATAAAATTAAGGTTTGAAGGCATTTTACTTGAATAATATTTTTTTTTAAATTATCTTGCGGCTGAAATTTTTAAGATTAAACCTATTAATATTTTAGAGGAATTTAAATAAATATGAGTAATATGCCAGATGGTAATGCAAAGTTAGATAGAATTGATTTAAAAATTCTAAAAATATTACAGCAAAATAGTAAAATCACTAACCTAGATTTATCTAAGCAAATAGGCTTATCGCCTGCACCAACTTTAGAGCGCGTAAAAAAGCTTGAATCTTCAGGTATTATTAAAAGCTACCATGCTCAAGTTGAGCCTTCAAAAATAGGCTTGAGTGTTAAGACCTTTGTGTTGGTATCTTTAGCTTGGCAAAAAGAGAATGCTTTAAATAATTTCTTGGATAAGGTGAAAGTAATAGATGAGATTGTTGAGTGTTATATCATCACAGGTGAAGCGGACTTCTTGATTAAGATTGTTTGTAAAGATATTCCAACTTACGAGAAGTTATTATTTAAAACACTTTCTCAGATAGAGGAAATTGAACGCTTAAAAACATTAATGACACTTTCGACCGTCAAAGATTCTAAACTATTACCTTATAAATACGACAAGTAAATCTTGTAATTGAGTATTGAAAATGGAAAATTGTTCATTTTTGATTTTATAAAATATTGAAAAGGCTAACCAAGTGGTTAGCCTTTTTTAATTTGTAGTTTATTAATTCGACTTAAATTGATGTTTATCAATATTTTAAGCTAAAAAGTGTTTGCAAAAGGCATCAAAATTAGGCACTATTTTTTACTAGGTTTTAAATTCAAAAAATGGCTGTAATTTTTACCTTCAAAATAATCAGTTTTTTATGTATTTGAATAATTATT
>CAYLSF010001308.1:0-2432 GCA_964385675.1 uncultured Saprospiraceae bacterium | reverse complement strand
TTTATTTAGCCTTTTTTTTAGTCAGACTACTTACAGCCAGCAGTTAGTCCTCAGCAATTTAGAGGCTAGCCCACATACTGGAATTCAAAATAATGGATTTTTTAATGTTGGTGAAGTTGATTTGAATGACATTGTCGTTCGAGAATATACTTTTACCAACACAGCAGATAACAATGGTGGCAGTGGTGCATTCAGTGGTGTAATAACGTTTACTGACGAATTGCAAAATGTTAATACTGCTGGTAGTAATTGGATAGAATTTGTGGATGTGGGAATGGCAAGTGCCGACTTAGGTGTTAGTCAAAGTTACCTTACCGTAAACAGTACGTCTGGCGCGACAGCTACAATGACGAATATTTCGTCTGCGATTAATCCTACGGGTACAGGTGTTACTTATGAAATTGATGTACAGAATTTAGCCAATCTCGAAACATTTACAATCCGAACATTTGTCCGTTTGATAGATTGTACTTTGGGTGGAATTGATTTTAGCCAAACAAAATTTAAACTGGAATATGATTGTAATCCAACTTGTACTACTGTAGAAACGAATGACTTCATGTCTGTAGAGCGTGTCAATAGCGCACCTGAACTTGAAATTACGGCTTTCAATCCGCCTACTCAAGATGAATGTGTATTTACGAATGTTAGCCCAACTGAAATCGTTCATACTTATAAAATCACAAATATAGGTGGTAATGCGACTGGGATTCAACTCAAATCGAATTTGACGGTAATACTTTCACAATGGGCGAGGAATTTATCAACATACAAAGATTTTAAATTTATAGAAGGCACAGTAACTGCTAGTAATACCATTAGTCCAATTAAAACATATAGTACTAGTAATTCAACATTAGATATAACAAGGATTAGTAGTGGTGGTGCTCAGATATTTGACTATTTTACGCCTTTAGACAATGGCAATCCCATTCCTTTTAATAGTGGGAGTAGTATTTTTTTACAATTTACAGAGGTGCTAAATTGTGTTAGTGCGGATGATGCATTCAATAATTTATATGAGGTACACAAAGAAGCATTGGGTACAATTATATTAGAGCATCCATGTGAGCCTGTAACTGCTGCTGTTGCTCCTGTAATATTAGGTAATGAACGATTTACTTTAAGACAGTTATTAACCAATCCTCAAGGAACGCTAGGTGGTGCTTTGCCTACTTTAGAACGTACAACCGTCACTGTAAAAAGCACAAATGGTTTAAATATTCATCACACTTACCCTGGAGCAAATAATTGGCGTTTTAACTTCGACCCTAATAATTTCAGACTAGTGGTTGAACTCGAAATAGACCGAGGGCTTATATTTACCGATATAGATCCAGCAAATCCAGTCAGGTTATTAAGTTCCAATGGTGATTGGTTACTGCCAGAAAATATGGATTTTTCAGCGAACTATGCCACTTGTCCAGCAGAAGGGACAGGCTCTACTACGACCTGTCCAGATAATCCATCGGATACTCGTTTGGTAACACTTACTTACAATCTAGCAGACTTGAATAATTTGATAAATGGAGCAACTTTACAACCCTATCTTCCTACTGACAATGTTTCATTTTTTAATACCGCAGAGACAGGCCCATCCTTATATTACTTTTCTTTTTTCAGTGATTTTGAGCTGGACTTTGAAGTAGAAGGATGTTGTGAATGCCTTCTCGCGGATGGAGATGATTTGGCATCCATCTCTCAACGTTTCTTTGTCATCCGAGATAATACCTGTTCAGATGAATGTCGAATACCATTATCAGAAGTAGGTGATGAAATCATCATCAATTGCCCAGGGTGTTTAGTGCCAGGATGGAATATTACAGATATGAATATTCAACGCCGTAAAGAATCCGTAGGATTTGTAGATAATGGCGATAATCACCATCCTGATCCAGTCAGTCCTGTAGTATTGACAGATGCTAATATTAATGATGTCGAAAGTAGGCGTTTGATGATTGGTGATATTGTGACAATTGACGTGGAAGCTAGTATCAGTGATGGTGATCCCGTCAATGGTTTTACATTTGCTCAAGCAGCAGGAAATACACCCAATACACCTAATATGGAATTTGCTTTTGGAGAATTTCTATTAACTGGCGAGTTGATGGCAGATATGGAATTGGTGAGTGTAAGAGGTCAGTATATGCACGATGGTAATCTTGCACCAGCAACACAAGATTTTTTCAATACTACTTTAGATATGGCAAATATGCCTAATCCAAATCCGAATGCTGGTGAGTTTGAAATTACTGGTAATGATCCAAATTATATCACACACCCTGTCGATGAGAACGTTTTTGCACTTTTTTTAGGGAGAGCAGAGTGGGATCAATTATTAAATAGCCCGATTATTTATGGCTCAAATGATGACATTAGGTTACTATTTACATTTAGAGTGCGTGATAATATTGAGGCACTTGACAATGATC
>CAYLSF010001307.1:0-2436 GCA_964385675.1 uncultured Saprospiraceae bacterium | reverse complement strand
TAAATAAATGTGCATTCTTGAATAGAAAATTTTATTCGATATTTTGGCTTGAAAATCCCGAAAGTGTTCGGGAGAGTTTATCGGGCATAAATAAACTTTTTTCAAGTGAAAATAGCGGATAAAAGGAGCAATCAAGAGTGTATATTTATTTTGTTATCATTCCTTATTATTGATCATCTTATTCATTTCCTAACATCTCAGGCGTAGAAAATCTATATTTGTAGCCTTAAAAAAGTCGATTAAATAAAACATATATGAATCCTAGAGCAGAAGAATTTCGTCGATATGCCCATCAATTTGTAGATTGGATGGCGGATTACATGAATGAAGTAGAGCAATATCCTGTCAAATCGAAAGTCGAACCAAAAGAAATATATAATCAAATTCGAGAACAGATACCTAACGAAGGAGAATCCATAGATGAGATTTTTGAGGATTTTAAGACTATTATTATGCCAGGGGTTACACATTGGCAAAGCCCCAATTTTTTCGCTTATTTTCAAGCCAACACGAGTTCGCCTTCTATTTTGGCAGAAATGCTTATGGCAACACTAGGCATTCAAGGTATGAAATGGGATACCTCTCCTGCCTCTACAGAACTGGAAGAACGAGTGATGGAATGGCTAAGAGATGGCATAGGATTACCGAATGATTGGACGGGCGTTATTCAAGATACGGCTTCTACGGCAACATTGGCATCCATCATTACAGCACGAGAACAAAAATCAACCTACCAAATCAATACAAAAGGCTTTGAAGGTTATACCAATTTTCGAGTGTATTGCTCTACCGAAACGCATTCTTCCATAGAAAAAGGTGTCAAGATTGCAGGGATTGGTAAAGAGAATTTAGTTAAAATTCCAACGGATGATACCCTAGCTATGAATCCAAAAGTATTATTGGAACAAGTGCAGCAAGATATAACAAATGGCTATATTCCTTTGTGTGTAGTCGCTGCCATTGGTACTACAGGCACAATGGCAATGGATCCATTACAGGACATCGCTCAAATCACACAACAACATAATATTTGGCTACATGTAGATGCTGCCTATGCCGGATCTGCCTTGCTATTACCCGAATATCAGCATTTGATTAAAGGTGTGGAACATGCTGATAGTTTTGTATTTAATCCGCATAAATGGCTATTTACCAATTTTGACTGCTCGGCTTATTTTGTAAAAGATAAAAACGCGTTGGTCAATACTTTTGCGATATTACCAGAATATCTCAAAACGAAAACAGATGGCTTGGTGGCGAATCATTGTGATTGGGGTATTCCTTTAGGACGGCGTTTTCGCTCCTTAAAGTTATGGTTTGTCCTACGGAATTTTGGTTTAAAAGGCTTACAAGAAAAATTACGCCATCATATTGAATTGACAAAATGGTTAGAAGATGAAATCATTCACTCTACTGATTTTCAATTATCTGCTCCTAGAAGTATGAATTTGGTTTGTTTTTATCTCAAACCTTCGAACATAGAAGGCATTACAATGGAACAGCAAAACCTCCTCAATGAAAAACTCTTAAATCAACTCAATGGTACGGGTCAAATTTATTTAACGCATACAAAGGTTCACGGGTATTATACACTTAGAATGTCTATTGGACAAAATAATGTGGAACATCAGCATATTGTAAAGGCTTGGGAATTGATAAAACAAACGGCTCAGGAAATTTTATAGAACTGTTTTTAAAATGTTAATCAGCAATATTTCTTTTTGTATGAAAAGAACTGTTTTGTATTTTGGTCAACATAATTAATTTCTTATAAACGACATCCTTATGAATGTACTTAACACCATTATCCGTCTTTTAACTTTCAGGTTAACAAGAGATGAAATGCTAGCATTTGATAGAACTCATTTCTTAGCGGGATTGATTGGTACATGGATAGTAGGAATGGGTCGATATTGGGATGATACTGGTGCAAAGTTATTACAACATTTAGGACTTGGATCTGTAATTTATATTTTTGTATTGGCAGCTTTTATTTGGTTAATCGTCTTACCTTTTAAGATTGAAAAATGGAATTACTTTACAGTAGTTACCTTTATTGGTTTAACTTCCTTTCCTGCGATTTTTTACGCTATTCCTGTTGAGCGTTTTTTCCCAATGGAGACAGCAAATCTCATGAATGCATGGTTTTTAGGTATTGTAGCCATTTGGAGACTATCCTTATTATATTATTTCCTAAAGTATTTTACAAGACTAAGTAGTGGTAATATTTTAACGATTACCCTAATGCCTATTTGTCTTATTATTACTACGTTGACCATATTGAATTTACATAGAGTAGTTTTCAATATTATGGGAGGTATTAGAGATGCTTCTTCTTATGATGCATCCTATGGTGTTTTAATGTTTTTGACCACTATTTCTATGCTTTTGACCTTACCGCTTCTAGCCGCTTATGGAATTGGTATTTTGAATAGT
>CAYLSF010001306.1:0-2439 GCA_964385675.1 uncultured Saprospiraceae bacterium | reverse complement strand
AATTATTATTTGATAGCTATTTTTATATTTATGCTTTATGGTATATATATTATCGCTAAAGCAGTCTATAATAAAAGAATTGGGGCAATATATGCTATTTTGAGTATTGCATGTGTTTTTGTAGCAATTGTAGCGTCTATTCTTGATTATTTTAATGTGATAGAACCTAATCCATTTATAAGTTTTTTGTGTTACTTGGGTTTCTTCTTCTTTCAATCTTTAATCCTATCCTATAGATTTTCAATTTCACTAAAAAGAGCCGCTCAAAAAGCAGAGGAGGGTGCTAGAGCAAAATCAGAGTTTTTGGCTACGATGAGTCATGAAATTAGAACGCCCATGAATGGCGTGATTGGAATGACAAGCCTTTTGGGAGATACTCGATTGACAGAAGAGCAACGAAATTTTGTAGAAACGATTAGAATCAGTGGAGAGAACTTGATTCGTATTATCAATGATATTTTAGACTTTTCTAAAATTGAATCGGGCAAGATGGAGTTGGAAGAGCAATCTTTTGAAGTGGAAGCCGCAGTAGAAGAAATATGTGATTTATTTTCTGCTAAAGTACAAGAGAAAAACATTGCTCTTTATTATAAAATTGAAAACAACGTACCGACGACTATTATTGGAGATGTTACGCGATTTAAACAAATCATTATTAATCTAACGAATAATGCGATTAAATTTACGGAAGAAGGGGAAGTAATCATCGTTGTGAAAAAACGAGCAGAAGATACTAAACAAGTTACCCTACAAGTGGATGTTAAAGATTCTGGAATCGGTATTCCACCAAATAAAATTGAAAGATTATTTAAGGCCTTTTCTCAAACAGACTCTTCTACGACTCGAAAATATGGTGGAACAGGATTAGGATTAGCAATTTGTAAAAAGTTGGTTGAACTCATGAATGGTCATATTTGGGTGACTAGCGAAGAAGGTAAGGGTTCTACATTTGCTTTTACCATTCAGCTTAAATTGGATAATGATGCTTATAAACCCATTGCCTATCGTCAAAAAATTGAACAATTAAAAAACAAGAAAATAGTAATTGCTACCGTAAATAGCACATTAGCTGGATTGATTCAATATCAACTAGAGAACTTTGGAGCAAAAGTTATTAATGTCTTACCCAATGAGCACGATATCTTACATCAATATGAAGTATTTCCTTATGATATTTTAATTATAGATTGTTCGAATGGAGAAGATATTTCAGAATCAGCCCTTCGTTCAAATATAAATTTGAAAGACATTCCATTTATTGCATTGACTAAAGGGAAAGTCATTAAGAATCACTTTTCTAAATTTACACATATTGTACAGTTACCGCTTAAAAATGTACAATTTAGGCATACCATAAAAACAATCTTTGGGCAGCAGATTTTACAACAATCCCTAATTCAAAATCAATTCAATACCGAACAATTACAAAAGCAATTTCCATTAAAATTATTAATCGTAGAAGACCATCCTATCAACCAGCAGTTGGTTTTGTTTTTATTAAAAAAACAAGGTTATAAAGCAGATGCAGTAGGAAATGGACTAGAAGCTGTAGAGGCGGTGCAAAGACAACACTATGACTTAGTGTTCATGGATGTACAAATGCCTGAAATGGATGGATTTGAAGCAACAAAACAAATTAAATTATTATTAGGAGAAGAGAATCGACCTGTAATTATTGCAATGACTGCTAATGCCATGCAAGGCGATAGAGAAAAATGTATAGCTGCAGGAATGGATGATTACATTAGTAAACCGCTTAAAGCAGGAATTATTTCAGAGACCATAATTAAATGGGGAGCTATGATTCAAAAAAAGATAGTACTGGAAGATTAAATGTTAATATATAAGGTTAGCCTAAATCGACTTTCTCTAAAATATCAAATTTTATATCCCCTACGATATAACCCGCTTTTTTCATACGCTGAAAAACGCCAGCACTTTCTAAGTGAACTTGCATGATTAAAATATCATCTACCTCAAAAATTATGGTTACTTCATTTCCATCATCAGCAGAACGGAAAAGATGTAAGGTTCTTAGTCCCGCAGTTTCCCATCTCAATTCATTAAAATCGAAGACTGCTTTCCAAGTATTATAATCTTTTACTTTATGTTGTACTAATACATAGGTTTTAATTTTTCTCATATGTTGACTGTATTGTATAATTGACTAATGAGTAATTTCAATTGAGTGCCGAAATTAGAATAAATATGTTCGTTTTCAAATCTTTCTAATTGAAAAAAATGTTAAGCACAAGAAATTTATATCCAAAATCTGATTTTTGGAAGACATTTCTTTAAGGCTTTACTTTAATTTAAAATTAAAACTATTGAGGTCAAGGTTTATAGCTTATCTTTGCAGTAATTTTTTAATAAAAAATCTAAATAAGTGACTATGAAGCAGTTTTTACTAACTTTTTTAGCTATTTCAATATCAACATT
>CAYLSF010001305.1:0-2439 GCA_964385675.1 uncultured Saprospiraceae bacterium | reverse complement strand
GTAGCTTTTATATCCATATTTATTGATATTTAATACACAGAATTTACAAAAAATCCACATTACCCAATAGCGTTTTTAGACCAAGATTCCCAAATTTCTTACGAAATCTGCTATCTTTGCCGCTTGATTTTTTGAAATAAAAAATCTCTATTTTCATCAACTCACATCATGTTCCAATCGGGATAATTTTCAATTTAATTCTATGGTTAAAATTGAAAATTAAAAATTGGAATATAGAAACTTATCATTTGATGCAAAACGCTGACAATCATACTACTGTAGAAGTTGCTCAAAATTTAGGGCTCTTACCTGAAGAATTTGAAAAGATTAAAACCATATTAGGGCGTACCCCTAATTTTACGGAACTCAGTATCTTTTCAGTAATGTGGTCGGAGCATTGTTCTTACAAAAACTCTATTACCTATCTGAAGAAATTACCTCGAAAAGGTAAACATCTTTTGGTAGAAGCTGGAGAAGAAAATGCGGGTTTAGTAGATATTGGAGGCGGTTTAGCCTGTGCATTCAAAATTGAATCACACAATCACCCTTCAGCAGTTGAACCCTATCAAGGGGCAGCTACGGGCGTAGGTGGTATTCATCGAGATATTTTCACTATGGGAGCTAGACCAATAGCAGCGTTAAACTCCTTACGATTTGGAAATATCAAAACCAAACGGACTAAACACTTAATGAAAGGGGTTGTAGCGGGTATTGGAGATTATGGTAATTGCTTTGGTGTACCGACGGTTGGCGGAGAGGTATATTTCAATGATTGTTACAATCAAAATATATTAGTGAATGCCATGTCTGTAGGAATCGTAAAAGTAGGAGAAACGGTTTCTGCTATTGCAGATGGTCCTGGTAATCCTGTTTTTATAGTAGGTTCTCGTACAGGTAAAGATGGTATTCATGGGGCAACTTTCGCCTCAGCGGATTTGACAGAAGATTCGGCAGAAGACTTACCTGCTGTACAGGTTGGTGATCCATTTCAAGAAAAACTATTACTGGAGGCGACACTTGAAGCCATTAAAACAGGGGCAATTGTAGGGATGCAAGATATGGGGGCAGCGGGTATTACTTGCTCAACTTCTGAAATGAGTGCAAAAAGCGGTACAGGAATGATTATTCATTTGGAGAAAGTACCGACGCGTCAAGCGAATATGAAACCGTTTGAGATTTTACTTTCTGAAAGTCAAGAACGGATGTTAATCGTCGCACATAAAGGGCAAGAGCAAAAGTTATTGGATGTATTCGATAAGTGGGATTTAGAGTGTGCTTTAATTGGTGAAGTGACAGATACGAAACGTATTCTATTTTATGAAAATAGCGAACTAGTAGCAGATGTCCCTGCGGATGATTTGGTATTAGGAGGAGGGGCACCTATTTATACTAGGGAATACACTAAACCTGCTTATTTAGAAAAAATTGCGGCGTTTGATATAAATGCAGTTGAGCAACCTACGGATTATGTAGCTGTAGCAAAGCAATTGGCAACGTCCCCAAACATTGCTTCTAAGCGTTGGGTGTATGAGCAGTATGATTCTATGGTTCGTACCAATACCATGACAACAAATCGTCCTTCTGATGCCGCAATTGTTCGTTTAAAAGATACCAATAAAGCATTAGCAGTTACGACGGATTGTAACTCCTCTTATGTATTTGCAGACCCTTACGTGGGTGGAATGATAGCCGTTTCGGAAGCAGCACGTAATATTGTTTGTTCCGGTGGAGAACCTGTAGCGATTACGAACTGTTTAAATTTTGGAAATCCGTATGACAAAGAGGTGTATTGGCAGTTTGTAAATGCACTTCGCGGTATGGGCGATGCTTGTTTAGAGTTTGAAACGCCTGTGACGGGTGGAAATGTAAGTTTCTATAATCACTCTTCTATCAAAGGAAAAAATATCCCTGTTTATCCAACACCAACCATTGGAATGTTAGGTGTCTTAGAAGACAAGGATAAATATATGACACTTGATTTCAAATCTGAAGGGGATAGTATTTACTTGATAGGAGAAGCCAAAGAGGATTTAGGAAGTTCTGAATATTTGAAACATGTACATGATATACATTTCTCCAATGTTCCTGCGTTTGATTTAAAAGAAGAAGCAAGTGTACAAGCGGCAATCAAGACTTTAATACAAAATAATTGCATTGAATCCGCTCATGATATTTCAGATGGTGGTTTATTCATCAGCTTATTGGAGTCTGCTATGGTACGTGGATTAGGATTTGATGTTAAAACTGATACAAATATTAGAAAAGATGCGTATCTTTTTGGTGAAAATCAAAGTCGGGTCGTTGTGTCGGTATCTGACGAAAAAGAAGCTGCTTTATTAGCACAAATCAAAAAAGCAGGTGTTTCTTTTTCAAAAATCGGTACAGTCAATGCTTCAACTATAACCATAGATGGTGATGATTTCAGTGTAATGAATGACT
>CAYLSF010001304.1:0-2439 GCA_964385675.1 uncultured Saprospiraceae bacterium | reverse complement strand
TTATTAGATTTATCAAAAATAGGTTCTTTTAATATAACAAAACCTATTAAATTATACTGTAACACCATTGGTAAAAAAGAGTATTGTTCTACATGAATATTTTGCAAATTAGTTTGTGGTGTATCTAATAATTTCTGTTGCCAATTTTGGATAATATTTTCCTCATTAATGCTTTTAGACGCTATAAAAGTTGGTTCGATTAAGTTTTTATAAACTGCATCATTTTGATTATATACATAAACCCAACCTTTTTCAAAAGAGATAAATTCTTGTAGTCCTTTAAGAATTGCCTTAGCAACAGATGTAGGCTCTAAACTCGATGAGATGGATTGATTAATAGAATTTAGCTTTTCAAATATCTGACGATTTTTAACTTCCTTTTGATGTTCTCGATTGAGGGCTTCTATCCTTGAACCTAATCCTACGGAAAATAAACTAATTTCAAACACTGTCGCTATTTCCATAGCATGCATGGTGAAATCCGTATAATTCAGTACGCCTCTAACGGTCAAAATATATAATGCTGCTCCTATAATCACAATAATGACTGCCAACATATAAATTTGAGCATACCAAACCCCTTCTCGAATACATCTAAACGCAACATATACTGTAAAGGTGCTTACAAAAAGAAAACACAACGAACTGACATTTGCCGTAACCTTATAATCCATCCATAATGCAGCAATGGCTAATGAGCTAAAGACAATGACACCTCCTATAAAAATCTTATTTAAGGCTTCTGAAATTTCTTTCACTCTTAAATAGGAACGAGCAAATAAGAATTGAAAGGCATAAATAGGAAAAACAACATAATACATGAATTGATGGGCAACTTGCACATTACTCCTAAAAAAATAGAGATGTGCCAAACCATTCATCGCAAATAGATATAGCCCAAAAAAGAGGATATACCCTGCAAAAAATAGGAAGATTCTATCTTGTGTAATGGTATATAAAAAGGCATTATAAATCACCATAATCACAAATACACCATATAATAATCCAAACCAAATAGCTCGTCTTTGATTTTTTTCTGAAAAGTGCATTTGCTCATACAAATGAACAGGGATGATAAAAGAACCTTCTGTTTGAATCCTAAAGAGAATCGTTTTAGTGGTCTTAGGAGAAACATGTAGCCGAAAGGATGGATCAAGCAAGTCTAACTCCCAATGATTATGATCCATTAATCGACCGCCTAAAGCAGAACGAATGATTTTCCCTCCTTCAATTTCATAATATCGAATTCTATCTAATAACGGATATTCTAATGCTAGTATGAGATTTTGCGGATTACTACTTTCATTTTTTACCGTAAACGTGAACCAATACGGATCGTGTTGAAATCCAAAATTGAGCGTAATTGCATCGTTTTGGATTAATTTTACTTTTTGATCAATAAAATCTTGTGGTTCTAATTGACTATTTAAATCTTGCGTATAGTAGAGATATTCTTGTTTATCAAAATGCTTAAATCCTTCTGTTAAGACAATAGTATCTTGATTAGCCCAAATGAGTGTGCTAAAACAGCCTAAGCAGAAAGTCATCAAGTAGTGAGCGATGTTGGGTAGTCGCATGATTTTTAGTGTTCATTTTGACGGAAATGATGTAAAATCACTTCTTTATTGTGTGTAATGTTAGGATAAATCCAACTTAAAAAGTATTTATAGTGTAATCTCCAAAAATATCTGACACATAAAAAGTATCAATACTGGGTAAGGTAGGTGTTTTTGAATCAATGTATTACAACGCTAAATAGAAATTTTTGTCTTGGAGATTTTACTATTTGATACGTTAAATTACAACTATTGATTTAAAACCCCAATTTCTCTGCCAAAAGTCTGAAAATAAATATTTTATCGGATAAAAAAATTACCAAATATAAGGGTGTATCTAATTCTTAATTATTGCATTATGTATAAATAGGGAATATTTCGAATTTCGGAGCTGTCTGTCGACAAAGGCAGATTTCGGATTTTAGAAATTAGTATTAAAATTTAACAGAAACAAAACTATTGAACTATTTTTTGCATCTAATTTTTAGAAGCGTTGACAAATCATATAAAAAGTCATTAAATGAATTTATTGTAAGATAGAACACTCATCTGATGACTTTTTACTTTACACTTTACACCATGCTCACAAAATACTTATTGACTCTTTGTTTATTCTGTTTAAGTATTCAACTCATCGGGCAGCAAGATGAAATAGAAGACTTCTCTTATTATGTATATCCTATTAAAGTAGATAATAAGTGGGGATTTATGAATAAAGAAGGGCAACAGACGATTGAACCACAATATGACGCTCATAAATACCTTAAATACAACTATATCTTAGTAGAGCAAGATAAAAAAGTAGGGTTGCTAGACTCTGTCGGAAATCCCGTATTGCCTATTAAATATCAAAGGATAAGACCACTAAAGAGGGATCTATTTG
>CAYLSF010001303.1:0-2440 GCA_964385675.1 uncultured Saprospiraceae bacterium | reverse complement strand
AATAGATCATAAAGACGAAGCTCGTTGGTATAAATCTGACTTTACTTATTGGGATGAAAATATCACAAAAAGAGGAAGTGTCAGGGCTATAAAATCTACCATTTTTGGACACTTCAAAGGATTAAAAGAAGCAGAATTGGTTAGAGAAATTCAAAGATAGGAACTCAGTGGTTCATTACCCCAACCATTGGAAAAGTATAGCCGTGTAGTTATTCGAATATACCTATTTTTAAATACTCTAAATATTCACCAATGATTAAAAGCGTGTTAAGTATCTGTGGACTTATTTTCTTATTTGCAAGTTGTGCTAGTACGAATCAGTATGTTAAACAAGCTCACTCAAAGCAACAAAGCGAAAATACAGCTACCGTTTATGTTGTTCGTACCAATAATTTTGGTTCTGCTATAAAATTTAAGATTTATCAAGATGATAAGTTAGTAGGAAAGCTAGGGCCTAAAAGCTATTTGGCTTGGAATGTTGATTGTTCTAAGGGTGAATTTACTGTAGTTAGTAAATCTGAAAATAAGGATATGGTCAGAATTAATCCTCAACCTGGAAAAACCTATTATATCAAGCAAAAAGTAAAGGCAGGAGTGATCATCGCAAGAAGTGGCTTGGAATTTATATCAGAGGAAGAAGCAACTGAATATTTGACTCAACTGAAAGAACCGAAGATGAAGTATGCGGAGTAATAACTATCCAAGTAGAGATATATTTCAATTAGAAAAATTGCTCTAATAATGTCAAAGCTACTCCTCTTTGAGTTTTATTTTTATACATAAAATAAGTATCAGTAGTAGCTTTGACACTCAAAATATCGTTCCTACGCCCAAATAAAACATTTCTGGTATTCCTATTCCTGCTCTAAATAAAATACTTTGTTCGGGGATTTGATACCGATAGCCTAATGAAAAAGAAGGTAGTATAGTTTGAGTTGCCCTTTCTGGATCGGGTTCGCTCACTTCATAAAGATACCCAACTCCAAGATGCAACTCTAAATGATGTTTATTAACGCCCGATGATAAGGTAGTAAATCCAAGGCTGTAATAAGAAAAGAAATCTTTACCATCATACCAAAACCCACCTCTCAATCTCCCCCAAAACGAAAAATGAAGTTTGCTTGGTGGTAAAATTAAACGCTCATAGCTCATGCCTACAGCTAAAAAAGAATAACCATTAGATCCTACATGACCTAAAATTGTATTGGGATAAAAATCAGAGGATGAAGGATTTTTGATTTGTCCTGATAAACTGTTAATAGAAAGCCAGATTATCAGATAGGCAAATAGGTTATACTTCATATTTTAATGGTTAAACTTTGTATTTACAAATACAGAAAACAAGCTCACCACTCTAAAAAGCGTATCCTAAACTCAGATAAACCCAGTCTGGAAAACCAATACCTGTCCGAATAAAGTAATTTTTATTTGGCTTTTTATAGCGGATACCTACGACTCCTGTAAAATCAAATCGGTCTCTAGGACGTATATCTGAATCAAAAGAAATATCGTCAAAATATCCATATCCAATATTCAATTCTAGTTTGGTTTTACCTGTTCCATGAAGCGTTGTCAATCCTAAAGCAAAATAATTTTCTACAAAATCACTAGTAACGGTGGATAGATCTGCTGCATAGAAATATCCTAAATCTCCTCGAAGAAGAATAGAAGTATTAAAAACGTCAATATGAGGAACTAAGAGTCGCTCATAACTCAATTTTATATTATGACTAAACAGTATACTACCTCCCGTAGCATATAAATAATTCTTATTAATCTTATTTTTAGTATCTAATGTTGACTAAAACCAAAGGTACAACTTAAAAGCATTGAGCATACGATGGCTATTGTTTTAAAAAGATTCATATTGATTTGAATTTAAAATGATGATTAAAAAATACTTAAAAAGCATACCCCACACTCAAATATAATAAATCAGGAATTCCAGCACCAAACCGAATGAGGACTCCATTTTTACTTTGATAACGAAACCCAAAAGCACCAGAATACTGCTGATTGTATTCAGGTTCAATATCTTGCTCAGATATATCTCTATAAAAAGTATATCCCACATTCAGTTCCGTTTTAAATTTCTTGATACCAGAAATCATCGTCAATCCCAATCCATAGAAATTATCCCTTGTTGCGTTAGGATTGAGTCCAAAAGGATCTAATGTAGTAATATGTCCAAAGTCTGCTCGTAAGAATACTGATGAATTAAATTTCCCCCTAGGCTTTATGATTAACCTTTCATAAGAAATTTTCCCTTGAAAGGCAAAAAATAACGTCCCTCCCGTTGTATAAATAGCATTTTTTCTAATGTTAGCATGAGGTGATATAGTGTCTTGTGCATCTACTTCTTGAGGAATAAGAAATAAAGCTAATGCAAGTAGTACAATTAAATAGTTTAAGTTCATTTTATAAAATTTATTGATATAAA
>CAYLSF010001302.1:0-2442 GCA_964385675.1 uncultured Saprospiraceae bacterium | reverse complement strand
CATTTTTATTATTAAATATTCCATTGCACAAGTCACATATCGAAGTTTCCCTCTCAACACCTTTGTAAATCAAGGAAATGGAGTAATACAAGTTAAGTCTTTTAATCTTTCTGATATAAACTGTGGTAGTGCTGGCAATAGAGCTCATTTTGAAGTGGATAAAGTACCATCTTCGGGAAATTTTAATTCAAGTGGAACGATGAAAGTAAGAGAAGGAAGTACAAATGGAACCGTTATTTATAGTAAATCTTATAACCAAAATGCTCCTTTTGTAACTTTACAATTTTGTGTAGATCACTCACCAGGAACAACTAAATCTTATTATGTAACACTACAATCAGGCAGTAATATCTACTGGGATGGACCGATTCAAATTAAGGCAAGATTAGCTAATCCATCTTTACAATCACCATCAAATTATGCAACTAATATAGCTACTCCAGTAAGTTTTGATTGGGGTAATGTTTCTAATGCAAATAATTACAGGATTCAAATTTCGACTTCTTCAACTGGCTGGGATGAAGAAAATGGATTTTCTTCTACAGTTGAAAATATGACTACATCTAATTCAAATTATTCTTGGTCTGGAGCACAGTCAAATACTACATATTATTGGTCTGTAAGAGCAGGAAATAATAGTCTATACCAATCAAAGTACTCTACGCCTAGACGTTTTACCACACAATCAGTAACACCAAATCCTCCAAATACACCGTCAAATTTTACAGCTCAAACAGGTAATGGTAGCGGAAATATTAACTTATCATGGAGTGCAGTAAGTGGAGCAACCAGCTATAAAATCTATATGGATGGTGATAATTATACTTCAGTGGAAAAAACAGTTAATAGTTCAAATACTTCAACTGTAATTTCTAATTTATCAGCAGCTTCTTATAACTGTTTTAAAATAGAAGCTTGCAATAGTGGAGGCTGTTCTAATTTGTCTTCTGCAAAATGTGCCACAGCTAGTGGATCATCAAATGTTGCCGCTCCAACCAATATAAATGCCTCTGATGGAATTTATACTAATAAAGTCGCTATTTCATGGTCTCCTGTTTCAGGTGCCACACATTATCAAGTGTATAGGAGTACATCTTCTTCTAGTAATGGTTCTGCTATATCTAGTTGGATTAATAGTACGTCTTTTGATGACAGTAATGTTACTGCTGGAACTAAATATTATAGAGTGAAAGCTGCGACAAGTAGTAATGGAGCTAATGCTAGTTCTCTAAGTAATTACGATCAAGGATATATAAACAATACACCAGCAAATAGTCCTCCTAACTATATATCAGGTAATGTCAATCCTCAAAATGGAAATACTAATTCATCCTATTATTTTACATGTAAGTGGGATGACGCAGATGGAGATAATGTTGTAAATGTAAAAGTTAGATATAAATTAGTGGGGTCTAATAATTATTCATCTGAATACACAATGGATTTCGTATTAGGTACAAGTAATCCTTTTCAGTTTGATAAAACCCTTTCTATCAATACTGCTGGAACATATCAATACGAATTTAAAGCTAATGATAGTTATGGAAATCAAGTAAGTTGGCAATATGGGGGTACTTTTACTGTTACACAACAATCGTCAAATAGCCCTCCTACATTAAATTCATTATGGAGTAGTCTTTCTCCTAACTCTGGTGTTTCAGGTACATCATTTAATTTTTTGAGTGCTTGGTATGACGTTGACAATGATGATATTATTAATGGAAAAGTGAGGTATAAAAAAACAACAGATACTTATTTTAATTCACCTATAAATCTACCAAAAACAACAAATGGTAATAGTCCTGCATTATTTTCTGACAATGTTATTATCACAGGACAACCAGGAACTTATGAATATGAATATTATGCCGAAGATGACCAAAATAATGCATCAGGATGGCAATATGGTGGAACTTTTACGCTTACTCAGGCTAATTCTTCTCCAATATTACAAAATCAAAGTGAAATCCCAAGTACTATTGTTCAAGGAAGTGCTGTAACATTCAAAGTTCTTTATAAAGATGCTGATAATGACGCTCCATCTTATTTGGGACATAGAGTATATTATAAAAAGCAAGATGGAACACCTTTTACCCCTAATACCCCATTTTTAGACATGAATAAGTCAAACTTCAGTTGTTCGAATTATATGAGTGGGTGTTATTATGAAAAACAAAAAACTTTTGGAAGTGCCTCTGATGTAGGTAATTGGGAAACCAAATATGTATTTGATGATGGTATTAATCAGCCTATTGCTGTTTATGGGAGTTTTACGGTTAATAGTCCTAATATATCTGTTAGTCCTAGTACGTTAAATTTTCTATCGAATGGAGGAACACAAACAGTAACGATTTCCTCAAATACTGGATGGACTATTGCCTCTTATCCTTATAATTGGATTACAACATCTATATCTGGAAATACAATTAGTATAACTTTAAC
>CAYLSF010001301.1:0-2445 GCA_964385675.1 uncultured Saprospiraceae bacterium | reverse complement strand
GCCCTATCACTAGCTAATTTAAATTGACCGTTAACATCCGTAGAAGTACCTATAGTTGTTCCCTTAATAACTACACTCGCTCCGATAAGCCCTTCTGAGGTTTCAGAATCTGTAACGGTTCCACTTATTGTGGTTTGGGCTTGTAAAGTAAAAGCAGCACAAGTCAATAGTGCTACAAATAGTAGATAAATTCGGTTCATAATTTGAATTGATTTGGTTGTAAAAAAGTTAGAATTTCAATAACTAAACTAAAAACTAAATTAGGTTTTAAAAACTAAAAATCAAAATAATAAAACCATTAAATAGCTAATAAACCAACTAAATACAAAACACAAACATCAAAATCAATCAATTCTTAGTATAAAAAGGGCATATTTGATAATCAAATACGCCCTTCTAAGAAATATTAAGCACAACTTTAACTCACCTTTCTTCTTCTATACCTTCTCCAAACCCTCCAACCTACCACTAAAACCAACAATCCAATAAACCACGGTCGAATAGCATTCATCAACTGTTTTACTAATTTTTCTCCTACAACTTTATGAGCTTCATAATGTGCCCCCATTTCTATCACACCATATTTTTTAGTATAGGCCACATAATCGCTTATTAATTCAGCAAAGCGTTGGGGTTCTTGTTTGGATAAATCATTGGTTTCGCCAGGGTCAACAGCGATATTATACAAACGCCAAATTAAATCACCGTGCGGTTTGGCATTTCGGACGAGTTTCCAATCGCCTTTAAACAATGCAGAACTGCCTGCAGATTCTAATCCTACTGGTTCATCGGTTCCATAAATACGGTCAGTTTCACCATTCAATAATGGATTAAGGCTTCTCCCTGTAATAGAAACATCGGATTGTAGATTAGTCAAATCAACGCCGACCATTTCTAAAAGCGTTGGCACAACATCCGTAACCATTGTGAATGCACCGTTTTGACCTTGAGGAATATTTTTTCCTGCCATAATCATCGGTACACGCAAACCTCCTTCGCCCGTGTAAGTTTTGAAAAATGCAAAAGGAGAAGCCGTTGCACTTGCAAACTCCGTTCCTATCACGCCATAATACCCTTTTTCGCCTAATCGCTTTTCATCTCTGTGGTAGCCTTGCCAATTCATCCATGTTGTAAATCCGTCATCAATTGTTGGATGTCCACCTTCGGGTCCATTATCAGAAGTCACTACAAAAACAGTGTTATCATATAGTCCTTTTTCTTTCAAATAGTCAATATATCGTCCTATATGATAATCCATGGCTTCCAGCATCGCTGCATGAACTGCCATGTCGTTCACAGCTTCTTGCTTATCGGCCTCTGGTAATCCTTCCCATTGACGCAAAGCAGGATGCATATCTCCCAAAGTCGCATCCTCTGGAATAATCCCCAATTCCTTTGCCTTTTCAAAACGCTGTTCTCTCAACGCTGACCAACCGTCTTTGTACAAGTCTCTATATTTTGCTACAAATTCTTTTGGTGCTTGAACTGGCATATGAACCGCTTGAAATGGAAAGTAAGTAAAGAAAGGTTTGTCCTTATTTTCTGCTTCGTCCATAAATTCCATCATCTTGTCCACATAGGTCTTCGAAGAATAAAAATCTTCGGGCAATGGAACAATCTCTCCATCTTGATGCCATTCAGCAGTAGTTTTGATTGGAAGATAGCCTTTGGCTTCATAATTATCTGCACCCGAAGCATCCAAAATAAAAGTCCTATCAAATCCTCTTTTGCTGGGCAAAGTCGTCTCGGTATGCCCTAAGTGCCACTTTCCAGTGATGTAAGTATTGTAACCAACGTCTTTTAGACGAGTAGCTACGGTTTTTACTTTGTCATTTAGAATACCTTGATAGCCTGGTAACTGTTGTTGGTCTTCAGATAGAAATTCTGGAATATTCGGCACACCTGTCAAATGACTATCCGAACCCGTCAACAACATAGCACGAGAAGGTGCACAAACTGGCGAACTATGATAATTCGTAAACATCATCCCTCGCTGTGCTAAAGCATCAATATTGGGTGTCGCTGCTTCTCCGCCATACGCTCCTAAGTCCATTAGACCTGCATCGTCAATCAAGATTAGAACGATATTGGGCTGAACAACACTATCATTTTGAGCAAAAACACCAATGGTCAAAAAATGTAATATCAGTAATACAACTATATTTTTCATAATACACTATTTCATTACTTCATACCTATTACTTACTACTTACTCCTTCACTTTCTTCCATTTCAATTTCTTAGTAATAAAGCCTGCATAGACCGTAATATTTAAGGCATCAGTTGAAGGTTTGATAGAAGCATCTACCCAGCTACCACGTTTAATCGCATAGATTTTTCCTTTCCAAACATCGCCTTTCTTTTCAAATCCTTTTAATATTACGGTATTTTTTTTGGCTTTTGGATTGTCAGAGGATAAGTCAAAGTCTACTTTGGTTTCAATTG
>CAYLSF010001300.1:0-2449 GCA_964385675.1 uncultured Saprospiraceae bacterium | reverse complement strand
TTTTTGATTAAGTATCATATTCCCTTTCAGCTATGCGACAAAATGAGATGCACCCCTCGACACCATATAATCTAAAAAACTACGAAGTCCACTCTTTTCTTTAACACCTTCATTTTTGTAGAAAGAAGGAACGTATTTTCAACATCTTCTTAAAAATACTTTCCTTTAAAGTCATTCCTATTTTTGAAAAGCTGCAAGGTTTCCAAATTTTCTCCTTATTGCAATCAAAATAGCAGGTTAATCATTTTCCAATCTATATTTCCATCAATGATCTACTAAGTCAGATGAACTTACTACTCAACATTTTATACTTAATTTTGGAAAGTAATAGGAAAAAATCATCTTGATAGCTATCAGGGTTAGCTTAATATCACATTATTTTGGGCTAGAATCCAGTAAAACTTATCCGTTATTCACTTTGCTTTAGTAAGATGTAATTAACCTATATACTTCAAAAATACTAAACCGAAAATTACTAAAGTTCATAACTTTAAATGGATTTTTTTTATTGGATGGAAATTCATAATAGAACTAGTTTAGTGATTAGAAGCATAGCTTTAACTGACGGGCTTGAGAAATAAGATCAAGCCCGTTAGATATTAAGCATCTAAGTTCAAAAAATAGAAAGTTTAGGTTGAGCAATAGAAAGGAAAGAGCTACGACCTAACTCCTACCAAAAAATTGAATATAAACTTCTGTTTAAAAATATAGTTATTCGTGTCAACTTGCTTTACCATCAAGTAAATGTACCATGGTTTGAGTTTTATCTTAGTCTATCATAAGAATCTCTCACTAATTTCTCATCCTTCTGAATATAACGGACACCTAATAATGTTAAAATAAATCCTAAAATAGGTGTATATAATCCGAAACCATCTACTACTTTCATGGTATCAGATTGTAATTTCATGTCTTGTGTAAAAAATAATATAGCAACGATAATTCCTACTAACATGATGACAGCAGCTATACGACTAATATTAATTTGTAATTTTCTATTGTTAAATAAGAAAATGGCAACAAGCGTCATTAATCCTGCTATGGCAAAAGGTGCTAATAATAGCATATCATCCTGAACATTATAAATGCTATCATCCGCAAATAAAACAGACTCACCGACCTCACCTGTAGAAGTTGCAAAAGGTAATGCTAATAATGAAAAACAACTTCCAGACGCTAGTAATAAAAATAGAGATTGTATTCTTTGAATCATGATTTTTAGAATTAGGAATTAGGAATTAGGAATTGAGAATTAGGAATTAACATTAATTCATTATTCCTTTCTTTAAAGTTACGTAAAATGCAAATATAAAGTTTTGTAGAGTAAGAATTACCGTTTCTTATCTCTCCATTTTCAATTGATTTAAGGTTTAAACCCAAAAGCCTTCTTCATTTTATGATGAATCGCTGTATTTTCATAAATGCCACCGAATAACTCTGAACTTGGTCCAAAAGCATAAACAGGAACCATAGTAGCGGTATGATAATTAGTCGTAAATCCTGTGACTAAGGAATCCATTGTTGAGCCTTTATTAATACCATAACCACCTGTCTCGTGATCTGCTGTGATGATAACTAAAGTTTCATCATCTTGTTCAGCAAAATCAATTACAGCCGCTACCGCCTTATCAAAATCTAAGACTTCTGTAATAATGTAATCGGAATTTTCAGCATGTCCTCCCCAATCAATTTGAGCCCCTTCTATCATTAAAAAGAAACCGTCCTCATCATGTTTATCCAAGAACTGTGTGGCGATTTCTGATGCTTTTTTTAGATAATCTCTACCCTGATAAGCAGGCAACGGATGTGCATTAGCTGTAAAATATACTAAGTTTTGATTGGTGTTAAAGGTTAAATCCTCTAAACTTTCTTGAGCAAAATGACTGACTTGATAACCTTTTTCTATCCATTCTTTTGAAAGTTCTCGCTTGTCGTTTTTACGATTATCAAAATACCTTTTTCCACCTCCAATAATTAAGTCAATTTCTGTATTAAAAAAGTCTGCTGCAATTTCTTCCATCAATGTTCGCTTAGGCTGATGTGCGATGAAAGAAGCAGGGGTAGCGTGTGTGATAGATGAGGTAGAAACTAACCCTGTGGCGAGTCCTTCTTCTTCTGCCATTTCCAAGATGGATTTTAAAGGCTGTTTCTCCGGATCTACGCCAATAGCTCCATTATACGTTTTTTTACCAGAAGCAATGGCGGTCGCACTAGCCGCAGAATCTGTAATCAAATTATTGGAGGCGTGTGTTTTTTGTAAACCAATAGTGGTACAACGCTCAATGTTTAGCATATTTCCATTGGAATACATCCCTGCTGTGGTTTGAGATAAGCCCATGCCATCCCCTATCAGCAAGATGATATTTTTTGGTTTTTTACCTATATTGATATTTTGGTCAATTGAGTCATTAGGTTTACAACCTAACAAAAAGCATAGCATTATAATTAA
>CAYLSF010001299.1:0-2449 GCA_964385675.1 uncultured Saprospiraceae bacterium | reverse complement strand
AACTAAAAAACTTATTACTATCTCCTTGACGCTAATCCGATAGCTATCGGGATTGAATGCACTAATAATCATTCAACAATTTTCATTCAAAATTCAAAATTAGTTCAAGGAAAAAACAGCCATTTGTGTTGGCGTGCCGTGTTGCTCGTTTTCTGGGCCAATACCATGAAAAGCGACACTATACCCAAACTTTTGACAAACCTTCATCGACCATTGTTGAAATTCTTGTCTAGTCCATTCAAAACGATGGTCTGTATGTCTCATTTTACCTTTGGGCAGGGTTTCAAATAGGACGTTGTACTCTTGATTAGGTGTAGAAATAATAACCGTTTTGGGTTGAGCCACTTCAAAAATAACACGTTCTACCACATCCAATCGAGCAGGTTCGATATGTTCAATTACCTCTACCAACGCAGCAGCCTCAAAGCCTTTTAATCGCTCATCGGCATACATTAATGAGCCTTGAATGAGTTGTGTACGTTTTTTTAAATGGTCAGGAATGCGATCTAGTTTTAAGCGTTCTTTGGCAATGACCAATGAACTATAGGATACATCCATGCCTAATATTTTTTTAAATTGAGATTTTTGCATTAGGCGGCGTAATAACACGCCACTTCCACAACCTAAATCCAAGACTTTACTCGCTCCGCTTTTTACTAATTGCTCAAACACAGCATCCATGCGCTGTTGGTTAAGCGGCTTATCTTTTACCGTCGTTAGTTTTTTTTCTAAGATGATTTCTTCTTCATTCGTATCGGTTTGGATTTCAGAGGCGGTGGTTTCTAATAGTTTCATAGCTCTATTAGATAAGCTTTTTTGATACTTTAAGTAACGTTTGGTAATCCACTCTTTAGCAGGGTGTTGTGGTAGCCAGCCTTCACCTTTTTCTAGTAGTTTATCCACTTCCATTTGCCCAACCCAATAGTGTTTATCACCATCTAAGACGGGCATTAATAGGTATAAATGTCTAAGACAAGCAGAAAGGGTAACTGTATTTTGAAGCGTAATGGTGAAATAAGTACTATTTCCCCAATTTTCAAAAGTCTCATCCAAGCGATAAGGTATCGCTTCAATTTGATAGCCTAGTGGCTCAAATAATTGATGGATAGCTTTTTGTCCACCTTTAGCTGAAATCACCGAAATGGTTACCGTCAAAGGGATTGGTGTTTTAACCAATTCGGGGCGATCTTCACAATGTCCATTTAAAGCAGAACTTAGAACCCTTGAAAAGGCATGACTCATAAAAGAAGACGCCACATACGGTCGGTCATTGACATAGGGTTGTAGCGGGAAACTATTATTTCTATGCTGATTACCTCTAGATAATATCAAGGGATTGATGTCTAACAAAAGAGCTAAAGTACATTTTTCTAGCGTTGCTTCTGGATAAAAGATTTGCACTTTGCCATAAGAGGATAATTTAAATTCTTGCACCTTATCAGGATGCTTGTGCATTAAATACCCTAAATCTGTAGCAGGTTGATGTGTGGTTGATATTGTTAAAAGCATGGGTTTTTAATTATGAATACTACTAATTGTAGTTTTAATATTTCTAAATGCTTGGCTAACAATTGGAATTTTATAAACGTTCATTTTAGCTAAGTCGATATTGCTTTTATCAATGGTATTATTGGTTGGAAAAACCAACAACTGATAACCAATAACCGACAACAACGTCGAAAAATAGTGCTTAAATTTAGATTTAATCGAGTCCCGACAAGATTTAACAAAGCTCCAAGATAGTTTACTTAATCAAAAAACCACCATCTAGCGGAATGTAATTTCCTGTCATAAAACTTCCCGCTTTTGAGCATAGATAAATAACTAAACCTGCAATATCAGTTGGTTTTCCGATGCGTCCCACAATTGTTCCTTTAGCGGCTTGATTTAAATCAAAATGAGCGGTCATTTTACTTTCAAATACGCCAGGCCCGATGGAGTTGACTAAGATATTATCTTTTCCTAAATCTCTAGCTAACACCTTGCCCAATTGCATCACCGCAGCTTTACTAGAAGCATACGAATAAGCAGATAGCGACATCGACGAAATCGCTGCTACGGAACTAATCATAATCACTCGACTAGGGTCTTCAAATGTTCCAGCATTTTTTAATAAAGGCAATAACGCTTGTGTCAAAAAGAACACGCCTTTTACATTCAAATCCATGACTTTATCCCAGCCTTTTTCTGGAAATTGACCCAAAGGTGCACCCCAAGATTTACCCGAATTATTGATTAAAATATCCAATTTATCTTCTGCTTTTGCAATGGCATCCGCGAGTTCTTGAATACTTTCTAATATGGATAAATCAGCGGAGAATGCTATACATTTTCCTTTGCCTAAGTCATTCATTTGTTGTGCAAAGGCCTCACAAGCTTCCATGGAACGAGAAGCGATATATACTTTTGCTCCTGATTCAATTAAACCTTGCGTTATCATGGCTCCAAT
>CAYLSF010001298.1:0-2450 GCA_964385675.1 uncultured Saprospiraceae bacterium | reverse complement strand
ATTAACCTTATCGAAAGTTTCAACTAAAAGATTAGTTATAAAATAATTACTACAACGAAAGAGAGCCTTCCCAAATCAAGGAAAGGCTCTCTTCATTAAATTTTACACTAAACGTCATTCATTGACTAACTACTGCAATCTGCCCACCGTCCTAATCATCCGCATTCTCAATCATCAATTTTTGCCCTACCTCTAATGTATTGCTATCCAATTGATTAATAAATTTAATTTGAGCAACTGTTGTATCATATTGTGCAGCCAGTCGATAAAGCGTCTCCCCTTTACGGACAATATGTTTTTTGCAATTGCATTGAACTTGTTGAGCATCTTCATTAATCACTACAGGTGCAGGATTTACTTCTTCCTCTTTATTTAATATAATTTCAATTGGTGTTTTTTCTTCTGGTTCTTGAAGTAACGCTACAGTTTCTCTTTTGCGAGAACGGAAACTACTAATCCCTTTATGCTGACCAACCAAACGATGGCGAATCACCAATTGCTGACCAATTTCTATCGTATTTCCTTCCAATTGATTTAAAGCTTTAATTGCCCCAACAGAAGTTTTATGCTTTCGAGCAATTCTAAATAAGGTTTCTCCTTTTTCTACAATATGAATTGTCTTATTTGATGCTGGTTTATGCTCGTTAGATACTGTATTATTAGATAAATCACTACCTAAAGATTGATGTTTTTTATTTGGACGACGTACCCACAAAACCTGCCCGACTTCCAAATTATTATTACGTAATTTATTCAATCGTTTCAATTTTGACACATGCGTACGATACATTCTTGCAATCTTAAAAAGTGTTTCACCTTTTTCTACTGTATGTTTATCCTCTCCTTTTAAATCCGTAAATTGATAGTCATCTCTATACGGTTGCTCATTCGTATAGTTTTGCAATTCCTTGATTTGAGGCTGACTCATTCTACCCATAAAAAGGATTATATCTCGCTTATTTTCTTTGATAAAAAATAAGAATGGATGGTTAGCCTTGAAATATTTTGGTGTATAATTCAATCCTTTCGGCACACCGATAATTGCTGTAGCTGCAGATGCTTCTGTTCCAGATTCATCTACATTGATATAAGCTTTTTGAATCACCTCAGATAATTTCACATCTTCGGCTGTCATATTAGAAAAATCTGCTTTATCCATAAAAGGAACATCACAGTTCATATTTCTAAAATATCGACGCATTTTGTATTTCTGCGTCAACTGAAACTTTGGTAAATGAATAGACACAGGTTGCTTATTCATTTTATTTAACCATTTCTTATAGGTTTTATACGATAGTTGTTGTTCTACATTATCTAAATTTCCAATTTCACGTGGCAAAACCACAATCATAGAAAACTTTCCGTTTTGATAAGGTAATTCTACAACTTGTACTGACTCATCTTCATAATATTTATGACCTGACATTTTTTTCGTCATAAATGGTGTAGTCACGAATTTATCTTTGTTACCCAAATAGAAATCATGAGAAGCAGTTAATTCTTCATCAAATTTCATATCCCAATTTCCCTTGAAATATAAAGCATTTGTGATGATAAATCTTGTACTTCCATTAATATCTCTAGGTGTCAGTAATTCTCTTATTGTGTTTTCTGTATTTTCTGCTACCCAATTATTAATAGATTGTACGGCTTGCACCTTACCTTTTACAAAATTTACATGTTGATAATCTGTATCGTATTCATTTCGCATCAATTGCTGAAAGGTAGGTTTCACAGCAAAATCTTCATTCAACCACAAATTATTAGCAATCATAAATTTAGTCGCCTCATCATTATCACTTTCCAATCGATCCATTAAGGCTTTATAGTTTTCTAGGTTTTTTGCCTTATCTGAATCATAATTGAAAATAGCTTTTAGTTGAGTTTGTGTGATATTTTTTGCTCCAGTATAAGGAATAGCGAAGCTAGTAGAAAGGCTTAAAGGAGAAAAGAAAATATTAGATTCCTCTTTAGCACAAATTTTTTGATATAGATTGAACGAAAATTCGGTTGTTCCTTTTTTTAAGGATTTTTGAGCAATAATGGGAGTAATATATATCAGAAGAATACCGAATACACATAAAAAGCTCAATTTTCTCATGCTGATGGTTTTAAGTGATGTATCTCATTTACGCATAATGCGATAAGTTAGCATATATGTATCACAAACTATTCCATAGCGATTTCCAATAATATGTTGTTGTTGTGAACGCATAAGCTCTCTTATATACTTCATACGTAACGATAGTGACAATAGAATTATTTTATATGTATAATTTGCTGATAAATAGATTTTTAAATTTTAGAGAATACACTTTAGACGTAAACAAGCTTCTATAAGTCACTGAAATACAATAAAATACATGATAAATTTAAAAATTATTTTTAGAATATCAAATAGCAAATGCAGTAATATGGCCCATTTGTTATTCGATAATAAGTTTATAAAA
>CAYLSF010001297.1:0-2452 GCA_964385675.1 uncultured Saprospiraceae bacterium | reverse complement strand
CTCATATCAGTTGTGTAAGGTGCACTACGAATACCACGACCTGTTATATCTTGACCCGCAACATAAACCCCCATTCCTCTTACATCGGTGCCAACGTCACCAGGTTCTACAGTCATCACTAAAGCAAACCAATCACTCCATCCCTCTCCCTGTTGTTCGGCATTATCAAGGCAGTTTGAATTACCTGGGCCACCAGCTAAACGAGTAGAAATACCATGTCCATACTCATGTACAATTACGCCATTATCCAAATCAGCATCAATAAAATCTGGACCTGTTTGAGCAGGTAGAGCCAAAGTCGCTTGCACGTTTTGACTTTGCAAACTTACTTTGATAGTATTACAATCTGTTTGACTTAAAAAAACAGCAGGAATTGTTACTTGCCCTCCTACAGATCCTGCTGCCATAGAAATTAATGGTGTTGGTTGATTGTTACAAACGATTGCACCAATTGCTCCAGCATTTTGAGCATTCAACACTTTTAACCCAAACTCACAAGAACCTCTATCTATAATAGCTATATTTCCTGAAAGTTGACTTCCGTTTATTAAAGGATTACAACCTTCAGAAGCACTTAATGTACCATCATCTACTATAATTAATTGCCCCGTTATACCAATAGTATCTAATGCGGGACCAAAAGAAGCAGGCTCAACCTCATATCCACCTTGAGCGGTTCCATCATTTACATTGAATAAATCATTACTACTATTCCAACGGAACATTTGCATTCTACCTGAAAGACCATCTGGAGGCGTCGCAAAGTTCGCATTGTTTGTATCAAAACCATCCTGTGCTTCTGCCTGAACTGCATCATTTCCAAATCCGCCTAATCCATAAGTATTTTCTTGAAAATTACCACTTTGTGAATCGAAACCATATTGATACCAAACATCATGAATAATATTATTCCAGTAAAATAGATTAGTAACTGCTGCCTCTTTATAATCAAATGGTTCTAAGTTTAAATCTAAAGGAAAGTCAAAAACTAAATTAGACCCACCATCTGGTTCATCCCCTACAGAACTATTATTATTTCCACTATCTGAATAAGCATGTACATTATTTCCTCTTGTAATGGTATATTCAGCTCCCATTGCACCATCTGTATCATGCCATCCAAAAGGAGATGCAGAAGTGTTACTTGGGTTAACTTCTAATGTACGATTGCCATGAATAGGACTCTCTAATGGCATCGCAAATACATTATATGAACCTGTCATACTCAAATTGGGTAAAGCATGCGTATGATTTGTACAGTCATCATGTATTGCCATTCTCTGTTTACGACTTTGATTGGTATAAATCAAATTTTTAGGATTACATTGAATCACCCAATCATGTCTATCTAATAAATCCCCTGTTGCAGCATCTACTCTTACACTCCACCAGTGTTGTGCATCTACCGTATAAATACTCAAATCCCAAACTAATTTTAGTTCTCCTTCTTTAGTTGATAAATACATTAATTTCACAGGAATGACTTCTAATGAAATATCACTTTTAGCCACCGTGTAATTACGACTATCAACGGTTTGAAGAAGTTGTAACGGTTGATTTCTAGCAATATCTAAGGCATCTGCTGCTTTTTCTACCGCTTGAATGGGCGTTAAACTAGGTGTAGTTGCGTTAACTTTACTAGCTATATTTTTTACAAAACGATTTCCAGTAAATGTTACTTGATATTCAGAATTTAAAGTTGCATTAAAAACAGCGTTATAAATTTCTGTTCCTTGGTAACGTTGTCTTAAATAAATGTGTGTGGCATTGTTGTGTGAGCTTGTGTATTGGTCTGTAATCACATAGTCTTGAATATCATTACTAGTCAAGTCTAATTGATCCAAATTGGTTTGTAAATACTGAATGGTTGCGTTTAAAGCTGGGTTGCTACCATTTTGAGCAAACAATGAAGCATGGGTAGTTAGTCCAATACATAGCACTAGAGCGAACAATTTTTTCATTGTAGTTGAATAGTTTTAAGATCATAAAACAACATCAAGTATATATTTACTAGATATTGATACAATCATTCGTTTACTTAATATGAATAGAATTTAAATTTGAGATAAGAGTAATTATTGGTGAAATTATTTTTTTCCAAAAATAGTCAATACAATGACAACTAAAAGAACTTTTTAAATAAGGAATTGCCAATTCCTGCAAATAATATCTTTTTGATGTTTGGATGACAGTTTGTAAAAGCCTTCTTGTTTAAAATTCAATTAATATCTGAGGGAAAATCGAATCTCCATTGACGCAAAACTTTTAAAATGTCTATTTTTGTCGCCTAATTTGGATGATAAGTTATGATTTTTAATTTTTTACTTAAATACTTACAAATTATAACTTTTAGTCTGCCTGCCAAACAAGCAGACCCAAAACCCACAACATGAAAGAAGCATATATATATGATGCCATTCGTACACCCAGAGGAAAGGGTAAAAAGGAAGGA
>CAYLSF010001296.1:0-2456 GCA_964385675.1 uncultured Saprospiraceae bacterium | reverse complement strand
AAAGTCTGTTGAGGTAGATGTTGGCGGATTTGATTGGTATGGCCGCAGACCTGCACATGAGGGCTTAACCGCTTATGGATTGATGCAATTTGTAGATATGCAAACAGTTCATACGGTAGAGCAATCCCTAATTGATAGAACGGCGAAATGGTTATTAAGTCGTAGAAATGGTCAAGGTAGTTGGAATTTTAATAAACGTCATTTACATAGTTGGAATGGTGGTGCAGAGATTCGAGATGCTTATATTGTATGGGCATTGACAGAGGCTAATTTTGGTCAAAACATTGCCAAAGAAATTGAAAAGTCGTATCAAGATGCCATACAGTCAGAAGATCCATATATCATGGGGTTGATGGCAAATGCCTTATGGAATATCAAAGATGACCGTGCGGAAGGTTTACTAAATGCGATTATGCGTATGCAACAAGCCAATGGTAGTTGGAACGGTTTAACTCATTCCATTACACAGTCCAGAGGACGAAGTTTAAAAGTTGAAACGACCAGTTTAGTTGCCTTAGCGATGATGAAAGCAGGACAAAATAATCCTGCTTTACAAAAAGCTATTCAATTTATAGCTAGTGCTAAAAATAACTATGGCTTTGGTTCTACTCAATCTACAGTATTAGCCTTAAAAACTTTGGTGGCTTATGCTAAAATCGCAAAAACGAAAGAACTTAAAGGTAAATATTATCTGTATGTAAATGGTAAAAAAGTCTTATCCAGAAATTATACAGCGTCCAATGATAAACCCATGGTTTATGCTGATTTAGGGCGGTATTTAAAAAATGGAAAACACACTATTGAGGTTCGTTTTGCCGATACTAAAAATGCGTTACCTTATGATTTAGCTATCAACTATACGACTACTCAACCTAAATCTAATGCACATTGTGACGTAGATTTAAAAACTTCCTTACAAACTACACGCACCAAGATGGGGGAAACGGTTCGTTTATCTGCGACGTTAACGAATACAAAAAATCAAGTCATTCCTAATACCATTGCTAAAATTGGTATTCCATCTGGCTTAACGTTTCAACCTTGGCAATTGAAGGATTTACAAGAAAAGAATGTAGCGGATTATATCGAAATCTTTGATGGTTATGTAGTATTTCATTATCGTCACTTAGATGCAAATACCGTCAAGACGATTAACCTAGATTTAAAAGCTGATATTCCAGGGCAATATGAAGCCCCTGCGAGTTGTGCCTATTTGTATTATACGAATGAATTTAAGAGTTGGAGTAAACCTGAAACCATCATGGTTCAATAGAGACGTGTTATAAAAACGTCTAGCGAATTACGGTCAAAAATCAAAATACGATTATCAAATAAATGGTAGAGACGTTGCACTGCAACGTCTCTACCATTTATTTGATACCTGAAGCATCATCTATATTAACCTCATAAGGTGTTAAATCGACGTCAAATTGTTTTTTATAAGCATTGGCAGCTTGTTCTATTAAAATAGCTACTTTAGTTTTCTCCACAATATTAATTGTACAACCACCAAAGCCGCCTCCCATCATTCGACTACCCAAGACATAATCTTTATCTCTTGTAAAGTCCACTAGGAAATCTAGTTCTTTACAACTGACTTCATAGTCATGTTGAAGGCTATTATGTGATTGATACATCAATTGTCCTAATCGTTGAAAATTTTTATCTTGTAATGCTTTGGTAGCCTGTAAAACTCGCTCATTTTCTGCTACACCATGTTTACATCTCTGATGAACAATTGTAGGTAATGTAGCTTTAGCTTGTTCTAATAAGTCTAAGGAAACATCTCGGAGTTGTTGAATTTTAGGATTGGTTTGTTGTAATATTTGCACCCCTTTTTCACATTGCGAACGTCGTTCATTATAAGCTGAATCTGCCAAAGAGTGGGAGACATTGGTATTTAATAATAACAATTGATAATCTCCCAAATCCAATGGAAAATATTCAAATTCTAAGTTACGACAATCCAGTAGCATAACCTGATTTTTACGTCCCATCACGCTCGCAAATTGATCCATAATTCCACACATCATACCCACAAAATTATGCTCTGCCTTTTGTGCGACTTTTATCAATTGCCATTGCGTCAATTCCAATTCAAATAGTTCATTCAAGGCGACTGCTAAACTACATTCCAATGCAGCAGAAGAACTCATTCCACTTCCCAACGGTACTGTTCCATCAAATTCTCCATCAAACCCTTTGATATTCGCTCCTAATTTTTGAAATTCTGCGACTACGCCCATGACATAGTTTTCCCAACCATTTTGTATCGGTTGGAAATCTTGTAAATCAAAGCTGTATTTTTTTTGGAAATGCTTGGAGAAAATGGTACATTGATGCTCTGTTCCATTTTTCCAAACTGTAAATTCTGACTTTTTATCAATAGCTGCGGGCAATACAAATCCGTCTATATAATCCGTATGTTCGCCAATAATATTAATTCTGCCTGAAGC
>CAYLSF010001295.1:0-2460 GCA_964385675.1 uncultured Saprospiraceae bacterium | reverse complement strand
TTTTATTAATACCAATGATGAATTAAGAGCTGATATCAATGGATTAATATTTAAAGGCAACACATTAAGGTATAATTTCATTTTTCTGATAACCAAGGCTAAGAACTTAAATTTTATCCTGAACAACCACTTTGGGATGAAGGTAAAATATGTCTGCACAATAGCGTAAATGAAATAATTGACTATATTGAAAATCTGAATATTATCCATTATGATAAAATCCCTATAAAAGAGCAATAAGTCATACACTTTTCCCAAAAAGTGTAATTAATTAATTATTAGAATTGCCAATCCTACTTTACCTTTGAAGTGAAATCAAAACTTATGTTGGAATATGTCTAAATTAAATGGTTTTTTATTGGCAAAATGACTTTTTTACCATAAAAACCCAAATTTAAATAGACTGATTCTAAATAGACCGAGCGGTCTTTACGATTCCTGCATTTAAGTGTTATGATTAATAATTTTGTATCACAGTAACCATATTTAGAAATTCATTTTTCAAACAACGTTACACAACAATCAGCAGAAAGTATGAAATGGATTATTGATTACTTTACTTCTTCTATCGGACAGAAAATTGTCATGGGACTTTCTGGACTTTTCTTATGTTTATTCTTAGTCATTCACCTAGCTGGAAATGTTCAGTTATTCTTTAATGATGAAGGGGAAGCGTTTAATGCTTACGCACAAATGATGGCTAGCAATCCCTTGATTCAATTTGCTTCTAAAATTACCTTTGCAGCTATACTCTTACATGCAATTCAAGGTATTTTATTGTACTTTAAAAATAAAGCAGCCAAAGGTCAATCTTATGCCGTAAAGACAAAGAAAAATGCTTCTTATGCTGCTCGCAATATGGCATTTTTAGGAACAATCTTATTTATTTTCATCGTGGTTCATTTGAGCAATTTTTGGTATGAAATGAAGTTTGGTGAGGTTGACAATGATGCTTTTGGAAATAAAGATTTATATACAGTCGTTTCAGCATCTTTTGAGCAATTATGGTTAGTTGCTTTATATGTTATCAGTATGGTGTCATTATCTTATCACATGTATCATGGTTTCCAAAGTGGTTTTCAGACGCTAGGTATCAATCACCATAAATACACGCCATTGATTAAATGGTTAGGTATTTGGGTATTTGCAATTTTGATTCCATTGACTTTTGCAGCAATGCCTGTTTCTTTTTATTTAAAGAGTGTGATGTAATTTTAGTGATTTCCCGATAGCTATCGGGAGATTAGTTTTTTTATTAAAATTTAAACCAAATTGAATTTAGTTAATTGATTTATTGTCTTATTGCCCTATTGTTATATTGAATTCGATAAAACAATAAGACCATGTAACAGTAAAACAATTCAACAATCAATTAAAGGTTTCCAAAATAAATACAATATGTCAAGATTAGATTCCAAAACGCCTCCAGGGCCATTAGCAGATAAATGGACACAATATCGCTCAACAATGCGATTAGTTGCACCTAACAATAAGCGTAGAATCGAGATTATTGTGGTCGGTACAGGATTAGCAGGGGCTTCTGCTGCGGCTACGCTTGGAGAATTAGGATATAAAGTCAAAGCATTTTGTTTTCATGATAGCCCTCGTCGTGCACACAGTATTGCAGCACAAGGGGGAATTAATGCAGCTAAAAATTATCAAAATGACGGGGATAGTGTTTACCGTCTATTTTATGATACGATAAAAGGGGGAGATTACCGTTCTCGTGAATCAAACGTACACCGTTTAGCAGAGGCGAGTCGCAATATTATTGATCAATGTGTGGCACAAGGTGTACCTTTTGCAAGAGAATATGGTGGATTATTAGCGAATCGTTCTTTTGGTGGGGTTCAAGTATCTCGTACTTTTTATGCTAGAGGTCAAACGGGACAGCAATTATTAATTGGTGCATATAGTGCGTTATCTCGTCAGATTGCGGAAGGTTCTGTAGAAATGTACAATCGCCATGAAATGTTAGATTTGGTGACGATAGATGGCAAAGCAAGAGGAATTATCACGCGTAACTTATTGACAGGCGAAACAGAAAGACATGCTGCTCACTGTGTGATTTTAGCAACAGGCGGATATGGTAATGTTTATTATCTATCAACAAATGCTATGGGTTCTAATGTAACTGCGGCATGGCGTGCACACCGTAGAGGGGCATTTATGGCAAACCCTTGTTTCTGTCAGATTCACCCAACTTGTATTCCTGTATCGGGCGATTATCAATCTAAATTGACTTTGATGTCAGAGTCTTTGAGAAATGATGGTCGAGTTTGGGTACCGAAAAAGAAAGAGGATAGATTAAAAGATCCTTTAACTATTAAAGAAGAAGATAGAGATTATTATTTAGAGCGTATTTATCCTGCATTCGGTAACCTAGTACCTCGTGATGTGGCATCAAGAGCCGCTAAATATGTTTGTGATGAAGGGCGTGGTGTTAATAAAACAGGATTA
>CAYLSF010001294.1:0-2468 GCA_964385675.1 uncultured Saprospiraceae bacterium | reverse complement strand
ATTCATAATACCTACGATAATCGTACCTATTGATTCAAATAGTAATTTTATACTGCTTTATATGAATACCTTATAAAACGTATTTAAATACGATATTTCATATTTAAATATCCATGTTTATAAAAATTTAACAATTAATAGTATGTTGAGTATTATGTTAATATGTAGTGATAGTCAATTAAATTAAACTGAAAATGGGACTTGTCTTCCCTAAAATACAAAATTTAATATATACTTACAAAGTATAAATCACGATATTTGTTTTTGGATAGTAATTCAAATTTTAAACCAAATCAAATTATTTTCAGAATATGAAAAAAATTGCCCTTTTATATGGCTTAATGATAGGATGTGGATTCATAAGTTGTACAGATAACTCAAGGGGGCAAGATGCGTTTTCCAAAGAGATTTTATTACCTCAATATATTTCAGACTTCAAAGGAATGGATGTTGATACTTTGTTTGGCGTAGAAGTCAACGATGCTCACAGGAGTTTGGAGAATTCGGAGGCGATAGAAACTAAAACTTGGATAAATCAACAAAATGAAATTACCCAAAAATATTTGGAGCAAATTGCAGTTCGACCAATTATTGAAAAAAGATTAACAAGCTTGTTAGATTTTGAGCAATATTCAACCCCAATTTTTGGAAGAGAGCGAACTTATTATTTTAAAACAAATGGTTTGGATCATTATCCTATTTTGTATGAAGAAAAAGATAATGACGAAACTATCATATTTAATCCAAATGAAACTTTTGAAGTGGCTTATAATGAAATTACAAATTATGAGATTTCAAAAGAGGGGGAATATTTAGCTTATACCTATCATGAGGATAAAAAAGATGGGCAAACCATAAAAGTATTGGACTTAGAGCATCGTTCTTTTTTGAAAGATGAATTAAACTATGTTCAGTTTTCAGCTATTTCGTGGTATCAAGATGGTTTTTTTTATTCGAAGTATGATAGTGCTTCCATAAACTTCCACAAAGTATTTTATCATAAAATAGGTACAGCCCAAAATGATGATATGTTGATTTTTGCTGACCGCCAGTATCCAAATAGGATATATCAAACAAAGGTTAGTGACGATGAGCAGTATTTGTTGCTTTCAGAATCTGCCCACATTACGGGTAATGCTTTGTATTTTAAATCTTTGAAGCAAGAAAGTGAATCAGATTTTATCTCTATATCAACCGATATCACAAATGATTTTGAATATATTGGTAATGTAGGAAAACGATTTTTAATCCGTACAACTTATAAAGCCCCAATGGGTCGATTAATTGTAGTTGACCCCAACCAACCCGAAGAAAATAATTGGGTAACATTAGTTACGGAGAGTCAAAATGTATTAGAAGACGCAATCATTATTAATCAACAGATAGTTATTAAATACCTTAGAAATGCCTCCAACCAACTTTTAGTATTTAGTCTCGATGGCGAATTACTTTATGAAGTAGCACTTCCTATGATTGGAACAATTAAGGATTGGTCTATTGATGGTAGTAGAGAAATATTATATTTTTCGATGGAATCTTTTACTCAACCAACGGTCATTTATGCCCATCAATTTGATATTAAAGATAGTTATATTTGCAAAGCACCAGAATTGAATTATGATGCTGCTGATTTTCAAATAGTGCAAGTACAATTTAAAAGCTATGATGGTGTGAGTGTGCCTATGTTTATCACTTGGAGAAGCGATCAAAAAGTAAAATTAGATGGCTCAAACCCTACCTTGTTAGTGGCTAATGGTGGATGTAATGAAAGCCTAACGCCTACTTTTAGTGCGGAGAAACTATATTTTTTGGAACAAGGTGGTGTTTTAGTACATGTGAATACAAGAGGCGGAGGTGAATTTGGGAAACGATGGCATCAAGATGGGACGGTCTTGAATAAACAAACAACAGTGAAGGACTTAAAAGCAGCCATAAAGTATTTGACAGATAGTAGCTACACCTCCAAAGAGAAATTAGCCATTGAAAGTCATAAAAATGGAGGATGGCTTGTTGGTGCTGCTTTAATACAATTTCCTGATTTATTTAGTGTAGCTATATCTACATCAGGTATTTTTGATATGCTCCGATACCAACACTTAACTATGGGATGGCTCTGGGCTTCAGAATTTGGAACAACCGATAACTTAGAAGAATTTGAGTATCTATACCAATATTCGCCATTACATAATATTACAAATCAAAAATACCCTGCTACTTTTATCATAACAGGGAGTCAGAATAATATAGTTGCTCCTGTTCATTCTTATAAGTTTGCAGCTGCTTTACAGCAAAATCAAATTGGTCAAACACCTATTTTATTGAAAAGTTATACCAATGCTAGAGCAACATTGGGGCAAACCTTATTTAAAAAACAAGAGGTAATGGCAGATAAATTAAGTTTTCTAATGTATCATTTAGGAATAATACCGTATAACACTATGGAGAACTAGGTAGTGTTTTAACTTATT
>CAYLSF010001293.1:0-2471 GCA_964385675.1 uncultured Saprospiraceae bacterium | reverse complement strand
AATAAGCTACTTTCCCTACTGAATACGTTCAATAAATACGAACTCAATCGGTTGCGAAAATTTTTACAGTCTCCCTATTTCAATGAGAATGAACAATTAGTTTTGCTCTTTGAAATCCTAAATAAGTTTGTTCGTTCAGAACGGGAGAATATTGATCAAAATGCTGTATGGAAAAAAATAGCTCCAGAAAAACCATACAACGATACTAGATTTCGCAGACTCTGTTCTGATCTCAATAAACTAGCACAAGAGTTTGTAATGATTGATGAGTTTAAAAAACTCCCCTTAGCTTCGGAGGCCATCCTACTGAAGGATTTTAATAATAGAAATTTAGATAAACATTTTGCTGCAATTGAACGAAATGTAGATAACTACATTAAAAAAATGGATAGGAGAGATGCTGACTTTCATTATTATAAAACATTGATAGAATATGAAAAACATCTTTTTTTAGAAAAACATGGTGTCCTGCGCACTAAAAAAGTGAATTTAGACAAAGCAGATTTTTCTTTAAATTGTTTCTATTTGACCCAAAAATTGAAAAACTACTGTGATGCGATTAATTACAAAAATATTATCAATTTAGATATTTCAATTGATTTTATAACCACGCTGCTAGAAGAATTAGAAAACGATAGTAATTACTTAGAAGTGCCTTCAGTTGCCATTTATTATCAGATTATGCTAATGCTAATGAATCGAGATAATGAGGATAATTTTCATCAATTGAAGGCTTTGTTAGACGAGCATAATGATAAATTTTCTAAGAATGAAATGCGTACGATGTACATTTTTGCTCAAAATTTTTGTATTAAAAAATTAAATTTAGGAGAGGCCTCTTATTATCATACCCTATTTGATATTTACAAAACATTGATTGAGAAAGAAATTGTATTTAATAAAGGCGTATTGCCCCCTTGGGATTACAAGAATATTACAAGAGTTGGACTAAGAGTAGGGGAATATGATTGGGCAGAAAACTTTATTACAAAGTATAATAAATACTTACCTAAAGCAAATCGTAAAAATGCTTTAACTTATAACTTAGCTTTATTGCAATTTTATAGAAAGCGTTATAAGCAAGTTATAGAACTTTTAAGAAATGTTTCTTATAAAGATATTTTCGATGCACTACAAGGGAGATGGCTTTTGTTAAAAACCTATTATGAGTTAGATGAATTTGACGCACTAGATGCTTTGATGGATAGCTTTAAAATATTTTTGCGACGAAATAAAAATATCTCTAAAGATTATCAACAGATGTATATAAACTCCATTAAGTTTCTTCAAAAAATTATGCGAATGCCTTATGATAGCAAGGCTAATCGACAAAAATTGAGAGAACAAATAGAATCTAATAAGCGACTCATAGAACGTCGATGGATTTTAGAAAAATATGATGAATTAGTCTAAAGTTATTTTGGGGTGTGCCTCAATGACATAAAAAGAGGCTTTCCTTGTACAGGAAAGCCTTCATCGCTTTTTTAATCCCTAAATTTATAAACCTATAATCTTTATGACTGATAAAATCATGTCTTCATTCGACATTCATTCTATCTACATTCAATCAAATATATTTCTTGTTGATTACTTTCCGTCTGTGAAATCTGCAAAAGGTTTTACAGGTTGTTTTTCTGTTGTTTTAAAAGTAAGTGTTTCAGACTCATTTCCACCTTTCAAAGAAATTCTATAAGTTCCCAACTCCATATCTGAAACATCAACAGATACCATATTCACACCTGCATTTAATTTTTGAGTTCCCATATAAACCATCTTTCCATTTCCTCTTTCTACCGTATAAGTCAAATCTGTTTCATTAAAAGCATTTACAGTAATCTCAACTAAACCACCTTGTTCAGGAGGAGTCATTGATACCACTACAAAATTATTACTTGTAATTTTTGAAATTTGAATCGTTTTAGAAAGATTTTTCGTACCGTCAAAATCTACTTGTTCCAATCTATAATGTGTTACACCTTCTGCTGCCGCTATATCTAAAAAGCGATACGCTTTACCTTCTGATGTACCTGTACCTTTTACTTTACCAATAGTTTGGTAGTTTACGCCGTCTGTTGACTTTTGTATTAAGAATGCTTTATTATTGGTTTCCTGAGAAGTTGCCCAAGTTAGCATATTTCCCATGGCAAATTCTTCTGCCTTAATGGTTTGAACATACACACAAGAAGCAAAGGAAGTTGTTGCACTAATAATTACCAATAAGAAAACTGACATTACAGTTGTTAAAATAAAATTTTTCATAGGTGAAATGTTTTACACGGTTTATAAATTAATTGAAGGGAATATTTTGTGTAAATTAAGTAGTGTAACAATCAAGTATATCTCTATAGTGTGTTTCGATATAACAAATGTATGTTTTGAATGGTTCGTTATAGATATACTTTTGTGTTTATTGTGACATTGTATTAGAGTTTTTAATAAAATTAAAGATAATCTTTTTCTGGTACTAAAAA
>CAYLSF010001292.1:0-2471 GCA_964385675.1 uncultured Saprospiraceae bacterium | reverse complement strand
TAAATTATTAGGTAAATATTATGATTTCAATTTAGAATTGAATGAAGAGGGAGCTGCTCCAAATTTTGCCGCATTGGATACAAAAGGGCAGGTTCGGAATCTAAATGAGTTTAGAGGAAAAGTCGTCTATGTGAGTTTTTGGGCAACATGGTGTAAGCCTTGTTTGGTAGGGTTTAAAAAGACGCAATTTGTTCGTCAGCAGTTAGAAGACTTAGGGGTAGTGTTATTAAATGTATCGGTAGATGAATCTGAATCTACATGGAGAAGAACAATGGTACGTGTGCCTATGCCAGGCTTAAACCTTAGGGCAAACCCTGATGATGCTCAAATCAAAAAAGATTATGAATTGAGTAAATTACCAGCTTATTATATTGTCGATAAAAATGGAAACTTTACTTATCTGCCAGATGGTTCAAGAGATATTTTAGCAGAATTTGAGAAGATGGTGAAGGAGTAGAGGTAGTTATTAGTGGCTAGTAATTAGTGATTAGTTTTAAATATTAACATACGAATCACTAACCACTAGCCATTAATTACTAAATTATAAAGAAGAGGAAGTTGGATTTTGAAGCATTGAAGGAATGTTCTTGATTTTATCTCGAAGTGCTTGAGGGGCTTTTTTATTAGCTTTTGCTTGAAGGAATTTTTTTAACTCTGTATAATCTACTTTAATATTACCCGAATTTGATCTTGAAGCCGTTTGCATAATTTTTGAATTTTTAAAAGTTTAAAAATAGAACAGCCACAATTCTATCCATAAAATCCTGCTTGGGCAGTATATTATCAATAGAATTATGGCTGTACATGTATGTCATTAACTATAATTTTTGCTCTTTAAAATGTTGTAATAATGATAACGCAAAATATCAACAAATAGTGAATTGTAATAGAATTAATTCAACTATTTTGGTATTTGGACGACCATCTTTAAATAATAGTCACTTTCACCAACACCATGATTTTAAAAAAAGTTTGCTTTCTCGAAAAATATTAGAATTTCTTCGACTTATGACGTTGGTTTTACAGATTAATCGTAGTCTTCACTCAAATTAAGCATACACAGGTGTATGAGCCATTTTCTCAATTGCAGTATAAATATCATCTTTTAAATCAGAGATGTCTTCAATTCCTACAGATAGACGCAATAAGTTATCTCGAATGCCCATAGCTACTCTTTTTTCTGGTGCAATTTTAGAGTGAGACGTTAATCTTGGAGAACACATTAACGTTTCTACACCTCCTAAGCTAACAGCAACTTGAATCATTTCCAATTGATCTAAAAAGTTATCGACTTCTCCCAAAGTATCTACTTTAAGCTCAAAAGAAAGCATACCGCCAAATCCACTCATTTGACGTTTGGCGATTTCATGTCCTTCATGAGAGGCTAAGCCAGGATAGTTCACTCGATCTATCATAGGATGAGCATATAAAAATTCCGCCAAAGCCAAAGCATTTTTATTTTGCTGCTGTACACGAACTGCTAATGTTTTGATACTTCGTTCAATTAAGTAACAAGTTAAAGCATTTAAACTTCCGCCATAAATGGTACTTTTTTTATAGATTTTAGCCGTTAATTCCGCAGAACTCACCATTGCACCAAAACAAATATCAGAGTGCCCACCTAAATATTTCGTACCACTATGCAAGACAATATCAATACCATGCTCAATTGGTTTTTGATTAATAGGAGAGGCAAAGGTATTATCAATCAGCGTAATTAAACCATGAGCTTTTGCAATATCGGCTACTCCTTTTATATCTACAATATCCAATAGTGGATTAGCAGGTGTTTCGATATAGATGGCTTTTGTTCGAGGCTGAATCGCTTTTGCAAAATTTTTAACATTTCGACTATCCACCAAAGAATAGTCAATTCCAAATTTTTCTAACTCTGTAGTGGCTAAATGATGAGTGCCACCATATAAATTATTTTGAAAAATAATATGATCCCCAGGTTCTAAAATACCCATTAATGCGGTAAAAATGGCAGCCATACCTGAGCCAAACACCAAACCTGTTTCTCCTTTTTCAAGGGCTGCTATTTTTTGGACGATGGACTCTTGATTAATCGTATTAAAATATCGAGGATAGACTACACTATCTAATTCTCGGTAGCGATAGGCAGAGGAAGTATAAATCGGTGTATTGACACCTCCCGAAACAGTATCATGTAATCCTCCCGTATGTACACATCTTGACGCTTCTTTTAGTTGCTTTTTCATATTGGTTTTTATATTTAAGTTTTAGAAAATATTGTTGAGATCGATGACGATTTGGTCTTTAAATAGTTGATAGACGAGTGATTAGTGACTGGGGATTGGTAAATTAGTTTTATAATCAAAACGATTTACTCGTTACTAATCACGAATCACCTCGTCGATAATTCTTAGCTTTTACCATTTTAATCGAATATCACAATAATTTTCAAGAATATATTTATGGACGAGTTGAATCTATTGGGTTTCGTTCTA
>CAYLSF010001291.1:0-2473 GCA_964385675.1 uncultured Saprospiraceae bacterium | reverse complement strand
ATATATAGGTTGTATTAAATTATTTATTAGAGAATTAATATTCTTTTAATAGTCAAAAAAATTCCTTTATCTTTATTTAATATTACTAAAATTAAATCCTGTTCCATCCTGTAAATCCTGTCTATTGTCGAATGCTATCCCAAACCAAATTAAACCCTTGCTTTATAGCAGATTCATCAAGTTTAATTTTGCCTATCAATTCAAATTCAATTAATTGATGTATTGTACCCATAAATACAGCCATCAATAAGGATACAGGAACGGTATCTTTCAATATTAATTTATGCCGCCCCTCTTCAAATATACCAATTATATCTTTCATCTGTTCTTCTATCTTAAGATGATCCTCTTTCTTAAAATAAGGCGACCGTTCAAATTGCTTAAAAAAGCTTATCTCCTTGATTCTCTTGAATCTATTATCAATAATTAGCTTAAATACTTCGTAACACCTCATTTTGAAAGGCAAGTCATGATGCATTTCATCAATTACATCTTTCCGCATTAATTTCATAATGTCGAAAAAGATGGTATTCAATAAATCTTCTTTATTTTTAAAATAGATATACAAATTAGATGGTGAAATTTTTACCCGCTTTGCTATCTCCGACATCTTCACCCCTGCCATCCCTTTTTGATAGACTAGGTCTAATGTAACCGTTTTAATTCGTAACTCCTTTTTTGCGTCCTTTACTTTCATTATTGAATGATAAAAATTCTTTATTAAAGAATAAATATTCTTTTTTGGAAACGCATTAGTTTTATAAAAGTTGCTTTACGATTAAAATTTATTCAGTTTTTTTTAAGTTTGGAAGGAACGTCAGTCAGCAGGTGAGTTCTAGCTTAGAATAGTGTATTTAATGCTTGGCGTATAATACTTTACAATAACTCACCTGCTGACTTCTCTCAACCAAATCAAAACCATGTTAGACTTAATCATCGTACTCAGTTATTTCACCATTATATTTTTAGCAGCTCTTTCTGGGCGAAGCGGAAAGGAAGTATCTATTGAATCCTATTTTTTGAGTAATCGAAATTTGAAATGGCCTTCTATTGCCCTTTCTACCATTGCGACAAATATCAATGGCTATCAGTTTTTAGGGATGATGGGGTCAGCTTATCTATATGGTTTGGCACAAGCGAGTTTGGAGATTAATGCAATTCAAGGAATTTTATTTGCAGCGTTTATTTTTGTGCCGATGTATCTGCGAGATGGCGTGATTACGATTACGCAATTTATCAAAAAGCGATTGGGTGAACGAGTGGGTTTGGCTTACACGATTGCGAATATTGCTTTATTTTCTACGATTACTTTGGGTGCAGCATTGTTTTGGGGAGCGTATGCCGCGGATTTGGTATTTGAAGAGTATTTAAGTTTTATCCATCCCAATCGAATAATGCGAATTGCGATTCTCATTGTAGGTTTAGGAATTTTTTCGGCTACTTATACTTATCTCGGTGGTTTGGCTGCGGTAGTTAAAACCGATATTATTCAATTCGTTATTTTGCTAACAGGTGGTTTTGTAGTCTTATTTGTAGCGATTAATGAGCTAGGCGGCTGGAATCAACTCTATGTCAAAACGCCTGAATTGATGCACTTACATTTACCTGCCGATCATGAAAAACTGCCGTGGATTCATATCTTTGGTTTATTCTTGTTGAATATTAATTATTGGTGTGCGAATCAAACCGTGATGCAACGCTCATTAGCCGCTAAAAACCTCAAAGAAGCTCAAATCGGCTTAATGGTTGGTGGCTTGATGAAATATGTGATGGCGGTTTTAATTGTCATTCCAGGTATCGCATTGGTTGGTATTTTAGGACAAAATGGTTTAGCAGAACCCGATTTGGCTTTTCCTTATTTGGTAAAGACTTACTTACCTGTTGGGTTAAAAGGTATTATTTTATGTGCTTTATTTGCTTCCCTCATGAGTACTGTGGATTCTACTTTTAACTCTTTAGCGACTTTATTTTCGATTGATATTTATAAAACCTATTTGAAAAAAGACGCAACCGACCAACAAGTGGTACAAGCAGGACGAAATACCATTCTGGTTTCTTTGATTACAGGAACATTAATGGGTTTAGTCTTACTCTATGTGAAGTTTGAAAATCCTGAGGCGGCATTTACGCATACTTTAAATGAATTACGCTATTATATCAATTGTGGGATTGTGGTCTTAATTTGTTCTGCGGCATTTCTTATAGCTCCGAATCATCGCTGGGCGTTAATTGCCTTTATTTCTACCATTCCCTTGCACTTAATTATTATTCGCTTATTCCCCGATATGAATTATTTCGTTCGAGCCATGTGGGTAATTTTAGTGGCTTTTGTTATCCTAAATATTGCAAGTTGGCAAGGTGGGTTGGAGCGATTAAAGCAGTTATTCACAGGTAAAAGTCGCTTATATTTAATCTTATTAGGGCTAACGTTCTTAGGCTTTGCTGTACATGTAACGCTTTTTCCGAACATGAT
>CAYLSF010001290.1:0-2475 GCA_964385675.1 uncultured Saprospiraceae bacterium | reverse complement strand
CGATTTGGATTTTGGAACTTGTGTCCCGATAGCTATCGGGATGGAATTTTCCTAATAATGCGATTTATCGCAAATTAGGTTACATATATTCAAATAACTCTTTTGGATGCTCAATTTTACGATACATCTCGGCAACTTTTGGATACGTCTGCCTCATATTTTCAAACATAAATCCAATTGGTAAATCTTCAAAATGACCATATTCTTCTAAATATTCCATAAACACGCCACCCGATTTATCATATTCTTGAAATAATGAATCTTCTTCTCCATTAAATTCTAAAGTTGCTACGCCCAATTTATCACATAAAGATTGATTAAAAGCAGGGGTTGCTTTCACCCATTTTCCATCTAAATATACTTCAACACTTCCGTGAGGAGACAATTCATCTGTTCCCAAGGCTTCAATTAATCGCTCTACGCCAATATGGTTTTTAATTTTAGCCAAAAACAAACGAGCCGGCACACCTGCTGCCCGACAACAGGTAATCATCATTGCTGCTTTATCAATACAATGCCCTGTTTCTCGTTGCATCATATCGCTCACTCGCCATTTATCTTTGGTAATGTAAATTTTATAAGCATTATAAAACCAACCATCTCGCACTCCATGATAAATTGCAATTGCCTTTTCCTTTGGTGTCATTTCATCTTTCACCCACTTCTTCACAAATCTTTGCACCACCTCATTCTCATAATCAAAGAAATAGGTCGGTTTTAAATATTTTTGTACGTCTTCCATTTTTTAAATTTACCACTATTGTTGAGTCGAATGAATTCGACTTTACAAAACTAATTACTAGCCACTAATTACTAAGACTACCCTTCATAAACAGGTTTTCGCTTTTCAATATATGCCTTGAATGATTCTTCTAAATCATTGGACAGCAACATACCTGCATTCCAAGCTACCATATAATTTAAAGATTCCTCTACGGAATGATCTCTTGTATATTGTATGATATTTTTAGTTCCCCTAATACACAAAGGAGATTTTGTTGCGATCATTTCTGCGATACGGGTTACGGCTTCCATCATGTCCGCTTTACTGGCATACACTTGATTGACCAATTTAATATCTCTAGCTTCTTTTCCGCCTACGTTTCTACCTGTATATGCCATTTCTGCCACCATACCATAATTAATGATTTTTGGCAAACGCTGTAATGTTCCAATATCTGCCACCAATCCTAAATCAATTTCACGAATGGAAAAATAAGCATCCTCTGTACAATATCGCATATCACAGGCAGATACAATATCTAATGCCCCTCCTATACACGCCCTATGAATTGCCGCTAAAACGGGTTTTCTACATTTCTCAATAGCTGTAATACAATCTTGTAAGTGCTTCATAAATTTTCGCACTAATTCCCGTTTTCTACCTTCGCATTTTACCGTATTATATTGCTGAATATTCATCAATAACGCTAAGTCGATTCCAGCACAAAAGTTTTTGCCTTCTCCTTGTAGCACCGCTACCCTCACTTCTGGATCTTCATCAATAGTCTCAAAAATATGCTTCATTTCTTCCCATGCCTTGGCATTTAAAGAGTTAGATTTCTGTGGGCGATTAAAAGCGATATGAGCCACATGATTTTCTATGGTTATTTTAAATGTCTCGTAATTATACATCATCCATTAATTTTCAAATTATACAATAGTAGATGAGAGAGCAGTCCCAATAGCTATCAGGAAAGAGAATAGTGATACTATGCCTTCTCATTTTTAAAATCTAAAATTCGGAATAGTGAGATTAGGTTTGAATATACTGGTATATTAAATTGAGTTGGACCTGCCTTTGTCGGCAGACAGGCACAGAGAACACGGAGGAGACACAGAGATTCACTGAGAAATTTAATCTAAGGTCAATTTAACATTCCTTTTAAATGCACATCCTAATTCAACAATAGAGTCCGTTTTTATAACACCTGGAATATTATCAATTTGGTCGTATAAGATGGTTCTAAAATGCTCATGATTTTTTGCTAATATTCGGAGGTAAAGTGTAAAAGTACCCGTAATATAATAACATTCAATAACTTCTGGAATGGCTTTTAAGGCCTCTATGACACGCTGAGAATCAAAATCTTTATCCAATACAATACCTGTAAACGAGCCCCAATCATAGCCTAGCATTTTTTCATTCAGTACGGGTTTAATGCCTTTCAAAATACCTTTTTCTACTAATTTTCCTATACGTTGATGCACCATCGTATTGGAAATTTTTAATTCCGTAGCAATAGTAGAAAAAGCTTTTCGACCATCTTCCTCTAGTTTTTGTAGTATTTGAATATCGTATTTATCCATAATATTAAAAATTCCAAAACACAAGCACCAAATTCCAAAACCCTCTAATGCTTTCAATATTTTGACTTATAAAGTTTCAACTTTAAATTTTCGGTTACTCAGGTGTAGTTAGACACTATTGATAAGCAGTGATTTATAATTAATTTGTTTTCACTCCATTACGAA
>CAYLSF010001289.1:0-2477 GCA_964385675.1 uncultured Saprospiraceae bacterium | reverse complement strand
ATATGATTTTGGGGATACAAAATCATGGATTTAAAATGTACGTTGATAATCAAAAAATGAGATTACATAAAGAAGGTTTTTGGACATTATTTATTGTGGGAGCCACCTTAATGGCTTTGGTTGTTTCTGCACACTATTGGACCAATGATACTATTTTTACATTATTAGCTATTGCATCAGGAATTATTTACCTGATTTTAGTTCAGTTTTTTAGAAATCCAACTCAACCTATCCCTGCAAAAGACGATAAGCTGCTATACTCACCTGCTGATGGAAAAGTCGTAGTGATTGAAGAAGTAGAAGATACGGAATATTTTAAAGATAAACGATTGCAAGTGTCTATCTTCTTATCTGTTTTTGATGTCCATATCAATAGAAATGGAATGGGTGGTTTGGTGAAATATTTCAAATACCATCCTGGAAAATATTTGGTAGCTTGGCATCCTAAGTCTTCTACAGAAAATGAACGCACAACAATTGTAGTAGAAAATAAACATGCTATTGTATTATTTAAACAAATTGCAGGTTTATTAGCTAGAAGAATTGTTACCTATCTAAAAGAGGGGCAAAAAATTCATCAAGGTACAGAAATGGGGTTCATGAAGTTTGGTTCTCGAATAGACATCTTATTGCCTCTAGATGCTGATGTAAAAGTAGCATTAAATCAAACGGTAAAAGGAAATCAAACCGTTATCGCTGAATTTAAAGGATAATTTGAGTTCAAATATTTTTAAATTTAGGTATTGTTATGAAAATAACTTTTCTAACTACAGGCGGCACAATTGATAAAGATTATCCTAAGACAACTAATGGATGGGGGTTTGAAATTGGTGACCCTGCCGTTGAGCGAATATTGAAGCATTTACACCCTTCTTTTGAGTATCAAGTTATTCAAGTCTTGAGAAAAGATAGTTTGGAGATAACAGATGAAGATAGAGTTGTTTTAGTACAGATAATTTCCGCTATTAATACGCCTATTATCATTACACATGGTACAGATACTATGATTGAAACTGCTAAATTTCTAGCAAAACAAACTACTGATAAACTGATTATCCTAACAGGGGCAATGCGACCTCAGCGATTTAGCAATTCAGATGCAGCAATTAATATTGGTGTCGCACTAGCTGCTACGCAGTTGTTATATAAAGGAGTTTATGTCACTATGCATGGAATTGTTAAATCTCATGGTGTCATTCAAAGAGATATGGATTCTGGGCAATTTCATTAAAATGATTTACCTATTCCTATTCAAAAAAGAGCCTCATGTTAATTACATGAGGCTCTTTTTTTGAATAGGAATATATTTACAGCATGAATTTATAAACTACTTGTTTTAAATCCTAAATGTTCTAATGTTTTGTAATCTAATTGTCCTACAGGTAAAGTTTTATGTTGTTGGTAAGTCTTTAACGCTGCTCTAGTAGCTTCATTCAATTGACCATTAATTTCACCTTTATAATAATCTCTTGATTTTAAAGCTAATTGCAATTGACTTATTACAATATCATCAATTTTAGATGGACACAATACTGTAATCCATAATTTTTCTCCCCCTTCTTCTAATAATGTTCTTTCTTCTACTATTTTATATTCAGCAGGTACTTCTACTTCCATTGTAGTAGCAGGCTTTACCATCACTTCTCGTTCAATAATTTTATATTTCTCAGTAGTTACAGGAGCAATATTAGCTTGTTCTCCTTTTGTATCAATTTCCGTTTTCTCTCCAAAAGCTATAGTACTTTCATATTTTTCCCTTTCAAGCAATTTATTTGCTTTTATTTTGAGCATGTCAGAATCACTTAATTTTTCAATATACTGACTTGTACTTTCCATAGTTTCTTCTTCATCACATCCGTCATTACATCCTGTCGTTGATGCAGGAATGAAATTCATTAAACTCCTTGTTTTGGGTTTAACATTAGATGTTGAAGCTTTGGTATTATCTAAATCATAATGACGTTCTGTACCTATGGATAATTCTTTAGGTTGCTCTTCTTGAATTAATACTTTCTCTTTAACAATCTCGAAAGCTGGTGGAACTTCCACTATTTTTGTATAAGCAGCTTTAACTAATATTTTTGTAGTCGTAACATCATAAGTGTTAGGTGAAAATGCTATAGCATAGCAATTGTCCTTATGGCTATTTTCTGGAAGTGATTGAGCAAGTACTTCACTAGAAAAACTACCAAGAAGTATGGATGATGCAATGATAGTGTTAATAAAAAACCTCATGTCTGTACCTTTTGTAGCTATTTCTAAATTTTGATGGTAATTCAATAATTATTATTATAGAAAATAACGTACCAATAAATAGTATTTTAGGTTCTTGTTGTTGATCTACGATGTGCCTTTTTATTAAAAAATTCTCTAACGCTTAAATTTTTGGCTGTCACAATACATTGACAATATATGTCGATGTCAATAATGGGAAAAAAGTTGCATCCAAAATTTAATTTTACACTTGTATTATTTGG
>CAYLSF010001288.1:0-2478 GCA_964385675.1 uncultured Saprospiraceae bacterium | reverse complement strand
TGTATAAATTCTATTAAAAAATTTAAATCAATTATATAATGTCAGTATTAGTTTTTGCTGAAACGCCACAAGGCGATATTAAGAAAGCGGCGTTTGAATTGGTCACTTATGGTAAGAAAGTGGCGGATATGATGGGAACAGAAGTCAATGCTTTAACGATTGGTAATGTAGAAGGAGCAGGTGTTTTCGGTCAATATGGAGCATCTAAAGTATATAATGTGGCAGGTGTTGGTCATTTTGATAGTCAAGTGTACACTAAAATTATAGCAGAAGCCGCTAAGAAATTAGGGGCAACCGTTGTAGTCTTAGGACACACTTCAAGTGGAAAATCTTTATTAGGTCGTTTAGCCGTTCGTTTAGATGCAGGTTCTGTATCAGCGGTAACAACTTTACCAAATTTAGATGGTGGTTTCAAAGTAAAGAAAACCGTTTTTTCTAGTAAAGGTATTGCAGAATATAACATTACGTCTCCTGTAAAAGTGGTTTCACTTTCGGGTAATAGTTTCCCTCCTGAAGTAGTTGGTTCAGATGTAGCCGTAGAGGCATTAGCTGTACCTGTTCCAGCAAGTAGAATCAAAATCAAATCAGTGGATACCGTAAAAGGTACGGTTACATTACCAGTAGCAGAATTAGTTGTTTCTGCAGGTAGAGGGATGAAAGGACCTGAAAACTGGACTATCATTGAAGAATTAGCTGGTCTATTAGGAGCGACGACTGCTTGTTCTCGTCCTGTAGCAGATATTCACTGGCGTCCTCATCACGAACACGTAGGTCAAACAGGGGTTGCTATCAAACCTAATTTATATATTGCTGTGGGTATTTCAGGTGCAATTCAGCATTTAGCTGGTGTGAGTAGCAGTAAAACCATCGTAGTTATCAATAAAGATCCAGAAGCTCCTTTCTTTAAAGCAGCAGACTATGGTATCGTTGGTGACTTATTTGATGTTGTCCCTCGCTTGATAGATTCTGTTAAAAAGTTTCAAGCTGCACAGTAATATTAATCTGAACAGAAAATAGAGATTAGAGAGCCGAGATAGAATTAGAATGTTTATAGACAACAAATTAATCTGTCTTCTCTGCTCTCTGTTCTCTACTCTTATTTAGATTTTCATTTGAAATAAGTAAACCATAAAGAAACCTAAGCGTTCTATAATGCAGACGCTTAGGTTTTAATTTTTAAATACTTTATGTATTTTTGCAGCCCGTTTCGGGAAGCATTCACTAAGTCCTTCAATTTCAAAGCATAATAATTATAAAAGGATTTACTAGACAGTAGCTAATGAAAAAAATTGAATTAGATATAGTTGCCTTATCGCATAGCATTACACAATCTCACAACTATGCCGTTGTGTTGGGTGAGCGATTTGGCAAAAGAAGATTACCTATCGTAATAGGCGGATTTGAAGCTCAAGCTATAGCAGTTGCGATGGAAAGAATGACCCCTAGTCGTCCTTTGACGCACGACTTAATGAAAAACACATTGGACACTTTTGACATTGAGCTAAAAGAAATAATTATCAATAATCTACTAGACGGTATTTTTTATGCTCGTATGGTTTGCAATAGAGGGAGTGAAATTATTGAAATAGATTCTCGTACTTCTGATGCTCTTGCAATGGCCGTTCGTTTTGATTGTCCTATTTATACTTATGAATTTATCTTAGATAATGCTGGAGTAGTATTAGAAGAGGAGGAAGAAGAGGGTGCTAGAGAAGGTAAAAAACGCCGTAAAAAACGAGATAGTAATTCTTTAACTAAGTATTCTGTAGAGGATTTAGAGGAAATGCTACAAGAGGTGCTACAAAATGAAGATTACGAAAAAGCTGCTAAAATTCGAGATGAGATAAATAAGCGTACTAATGAATAAAATATGCTTTAAATAATTTTAAACCTCCGATATTTCAATAATATCGGAGGTTCGTTTTTTTAAGCATTAAATATGCTACTCCTCCCCTTCTGCAGGTGTTAAGATAGCATTAGCTTTCTCCATTGCACTTGTTAAGTTACCTAAGATTTCCTCTATTCCGCTTTTTAATTCTTTTTGATACGTCAACATATCAGCTGCCGACATATCATCCACAGAATGATCATGGGCGTGATCATGGTCATGATCGTGATCGTGTCCATGATCATGATTATGCTCTTGCCCTGGTACTTCTACTACACTTTCTGACCACAATCCATAAGCGTCTTTAATACTTGATAGTTCTTTAATTACTGCTTGAATTGGTGCTGCTGCTGCACTATCGGCTACCGCTTCTACTTTAGCAGCTAGGTTAGTTTGAATAGACTCAAAATCAGCCATTTTTTCTTTTAAAGCATTTTCTACTTTTACAGCTTCATTATGAATATCATTAGCTTCTTTCAACATCTTTTGAGCTTCAGGATCGACTTGACTACAATTTGTCAATACAAAAAGTCCAAATAGTAAGCCTACAACTTTTTGGATACTCAGTAGGTTTTTCATAGAGATTCAAT
>CAYLSF010001287.1:0-2478 GCA_964385675.1 uncultured Saprospiraceae bacterium | reverse complement strand
CTGAAGTTTTTCCAAGTCAGCAACTAACTGAGAATAATTTACACTTCGATAAATTTGAAATTTTTCTGACCATGAAGTGTAATCAATCAAATTAGCATTAACCTCAGTGTTAGCGACATTGTAAGCATTAGCGTTAGTAATAGGTATAGGTATAAAGATAGTGTTAGCAATCGCGGTAGTAATAGCTTTAGCGTAAGCGTTAGCCTTAGCGTAAGCGTTAGCCTTAGTATAAGCAATAAAGATAGCTTTAACGTCTGCATTAGCCTTAGTGTTAATGTCAACGTACTCATCATTAACAATAGTTTTGGCAATAGTGTTAGCGTTAGTGTTAGCCTTAGCGTAAGCGTTAACGATAGCGTAAGCGTTAGCAAGAGTGATCACTCTTTTCCCTAAAGGTTGAAAATCTCCTGTGGTCTTATCTGCTAAGTTTTCTACCCAAACAAGTAAATTTTGTAATTTAGCTGTATTGATATATTGCTGAGTGACTGTTTCCATCAGCTTAAGTAATTCGCCAGCATCGTCTTTTAAACCAGCAACTAACAAAAATACTTCTCGCCAACGTTTTTCTGTAAAATATTGAGTGACTAATTCTTCAACGCGACTATCTTTTTGGCTAATATATTGAGCAGTTAAATATTCTTGTAAAGTGAGATGAGAAAAAGAATAGACATCTTCAGCACGTTCTAATAAAATACCTTGTTGAGCAGCAATGGCATTTAAAATTTTCTGGCCGTCTAAATATTTAGGATTCTTTACTGTATCAGCTAAGAAATCTTTAATAGCATCTACTAACTTTTGTTTCTGAAAAAATAGCTGGCCTTTAACAAAGGCTTGAACGGCAATTTCTGCCAGCATCACCTTTTCTAAATCAGTATGTAACCCTTGGTAGATCTCTTCTTGTTTGATACGTTTTTCTGCTGCCCACTCTTCTAATAAAATATCTAAAGCTTTGTTGTAAAGTCGACTACGGGTAGGAGGAAAGTTTTGTTTACGGTCATAAACCAAACAGAGAAAGGTTAATAATAATGGTGTTTGAGCTAATTCTTTAGCGGCTTTGTGATTATCTTGCTTAAGAGTCTCCCAACATTTTTCGGCTGTTTTTGTTTGTTTATCTAGCTCTGAACTAAACCAATTATCAATAAATTGTTTAATTTGGTTATCGTCAAAATCTGCTAACTCAATGACTTGAAAGTCGCTTTTGAGATCGCTACGATAGGCAGCAACACGACAAGAAACTATAAAGCGATTTTTATTATATTGAGTCACCAAATTATCGATCTTGTCCATTACTGAGTAAGTAAATTCTTTAGGAACTTCATCTAACCCATCTAGCAACACTAACAATTTCCCTTCTTCTAAAGCTTTAGTAACAAATTCTGGAGATGGTAAAAAACCAAAATGCTTAAATTCTTTAGCAATAGCTGAAATTAGATCTACTTGTTGTGTATTAAAATTTCTTAACTCTAGGAATACAGGAATGCAATTGTGCTGAAATCTTACAGTTTTTCCTTTAAAAGCTTCTAATCCAATACGTCGCATAAAAGTAGATTTCCCGGCTCCTGGACCGCCCAAAACTATTAAATATTGATTTTTATTAGCAACTGTAATGCCATCTTGACTTCGACATTTACCACTTTGAAACCTGCGCTCATTACTAACTAGATAACTTCTCTGTAACTCTTCAATTGATTGAAATTTGCGAATACTTATCTCATTTAGAAAACGAACGGGAGTATAAACTGATTCTAAAGATACTCCTCTTGACATTCCTAAAAGTTTTAGCAAACCATAACGATTTTGATATTTATCAGAATACTTTTCAAAAGCTTTGGCAGCTTCCTCTTCACTAAAAACAACTTTTTTATCTTCAGGAATCTGTTCCGAGATATAAAAAATAATATCTCTGCCAGCCGTAACATTTTTAAAATCAGAATTAATGGCAGTAGAACTTTTTTCTTTATCTACTGCCCCTAAGATTTTTTTTGGTTTACGTCTACTTTTAAACCAGCTCTTACTTGTTTTATTTCGATATCACTTGTGAATTCAGATCTTTCAACATTAACGCCTGTTCCAGTAGAAATTATATCCTCTATCTTGAGAGCTGCTGCTTTAATATCTTTTAAATTGACGCCAATCACTGGAACTTCTGATTCAGAAAGTTTTTTAATTGCTTCTAGTAGAGCTTTAACTTGTTTTAAAACCTCTTTATCTTTATCTACTTCTGAATCAATAATTTCTTCTTCTAATACAGCTTGACGAATTGTGGAATCTGGCTTTTTCTCTATCTGTTCAATTCCGACTTCAGGATATTTAGAACTGATAAATGTCTTAATTGCCTCATAGCTATCTTTGACAGCTTTTTCGGCTACAGACTGTAACCCTGTTGCTGCACCCAAAGCTAAAGTAGAAACAATGATAGTTGAGGGTTCCATAATAATTTCTTTAGCAGTTAATACATGAATTATAAAATTAATTTAA
>CAYLSF010001286.1:0-2478 GCA_964385675.1 uncultured Saprospiraceae bacterium | reverse complement strand
AAGTAGTGGTCTTTCCGGCACCATTGGGCCCCAATAGACCTACAATTTCTCCTTTATTTACCTCTAACGAAACACCTTTTACGACAGTTCGCTTCCCATATTTTTTCACCAATGTATCGCTTCTTAATTGCATATTATTCTTTTTAATTCATCACCTAATCATTCAAACGAGTTCAACAAAGGTATTGGATTTTTTAAAATAATAAATAACTGATTTTTAACATTCTGAAGATTTATTCAACAGTTGACGTTGAAGTCAACCGTTGAATTTACCTAAACTAAAACCGATTCTAATACTTCTTTCTTTTTGGCTTCATAGTTTACTCTATCTTGATTAATCGGCGTATTAGCGGATTTGGTTTTGAATAATAAGTCATAATAAAAACTTGGTTGTTTCAATTTTTTATCCAAATCTGACTCATATAATAATCGAGTAATGACTGCACTATTGGAAGATCGACCGATTATGAAATTTAAAAGGTGTTTGTAGAATCCATACAAACGGGTATAACCTGCAAAGGGGGCAAGTACATTACCCATTTTTAAATAATTCTCTAGTTTGCGATGTACATCATCATGGTAATTTTGCAAAAAGGAAGCAGAATAATTTTTTTCAGCTATACAGGACTCTGCTTTTTCTGCTGCCATTATCCCACTTATCATAGCATTACCGATTCCATTACCCGAAGCTACGTCAATCATTCCAGCGGCATCTCCTATCAGCATATAGTTATCACCACATAGTTTTCTTTTTTTAGTACCAAACGGCAAAGTATATCCTTTTACTCTTCCTACTAGTTTTGCATTAGCAAATCGCTTTTTTAAGATTGGATCATTTTTAATGAAGTCAAACATTAAATTACGCAGTTGCATTTTTTTATCCTTTACGATATCACTACGCAACCCCATATTAAGGTTAACCTGTCCATTGGGTAAACGAGCCAAATATAAAATACCAGGCAATAAACCTTCTATAAAATACAACTCAGGATAATCCTCATCCAGCAAGTTTTCTACGCCTTCAAAATATCCTCTGACGGCTACTGCACAATGCTCATCTTCGACTTTGATATTTGCCAATTTACGAGCCAAAGCAGAGTTTGCCCCATTCGCAATAAATACCAAAGGTGTCTGTATTTGAAATTTACCCTTTTTATCTTTTAGGATAACTTCATTGCCAATTCGTTCAAAATCAGAAATGCCTTGCCCTTCTATAAATTCAATTAATGGCTCATTTCTGATTTCTTCTAATAGCATATTATCAAAATCTTCTCGTCGGGTGGCATAACAAGAAGGATAGTCTTTGTATTCTCCTAAAGAAACAGAGGGGTAATGAATTGTGATTTTTTTACCATTGGGTGCAAAAATGTGATTACCCCAAACTGGTTTTGAAAATTCTGCTTGTTCTAATTTATCTACTAATTCGGGAATTATTCGAAATAGACTACGCATCACTATGGTAGGTAGAATATCCCCATCTACCTTATCTCTAGGAAAAGTCGCTTTATCAATCAACGTACAAGGAATATTACGTTTTGCTAAAGACAATGCTGCACAAATACCTCCTGGTCCAGCCCCTACTATACAAATATTAGTGTGTTTCATATTATTCGATGTTCAATAATCAACTTTCGATATTTAAGACTTACGAAATAAATGTATTACAAGTAATTATTCTAACAAAATAACGCATTTTGCACATAGATGTAAGCCCTATTGACTTTAATTTCTTGTTATTTATAATAAATTCAAATGAACATGAAATGTTTGAAGTAAGTTTTAGTTTTCAGAAATCGGAGTTTTAAAAAATAAGTACCTTTGCTTTTATATTTATTTTACATTAGAGTTGGTTCAATAGACAGACTCGAAACACATTATAATGACAATTCAAAAACACACCGTTGTAGCTTTAACGTATAAGTTGCAAGAGAATGACGAGAATGGTGCATTTGTTGAAGAGACAACAGAGGATAAGCCATTGGTATTTTTAGCAGGAGTAGGTATGATGTTACCTAAATTTGAGGAAAACTTAGAAGGTAAGCAAGCAGGGGACGTTTTTTCTTTTGGGTTAGCGGCTATAGATGCTTATGGCGTACGAAATGAGCAGGCAGTGGTGAATGTGCCTCGTGCTATATTTGCACAAGCCGAAGATTTATTAAAATTGGGTAATACGATTCCTTTGCGTCATCAAAATGGACAAATGATGCAAGGAAAGGTATTAGCGATTACCTTAAATGAAGTGAAAATGGACTTTAATCATCCTATGGCAGATAAAAACCTTCATTTTACAGGTAAAATCATATCTGTACGTCCTGCTACACCAGAAGAAATTGATCACGGTCATGTTCACGGGCCTGGAGGTCATCAGCATTAAGGTTAGTTATTGGTTGCTCGGTGATTGGTTACTTAGTTGATTAATTACCAAGTAACCGAGCACCATCCCGATAGCTATCGGATTAGCGTCAAGGAGATAGTAAT
>CAYLSF010001285.1:0-2480 GCA_964385675.1 uncultured Saprospiraceae bacterium | reverse complement strand
AATATTGATGATAGTATTCTAACTGTAAGTTATAAATAAAACGTTTAATATACAATTTTTGTAACAGCGGTTTGAAAAATTGATAGAATGAAAATAAGCATGTATTACGCTTTTATATTGGAATAATCAATTCCACCCTTGTCCCTTTTGATTGCTCCTGATCATCTTTTAAATCAATTATTTTAAACAAGACATTATGGACATTCTCAGAATTAGTATTCAATAGTTGTAACCTATCTTTAGTTGTTTGTAAACCCGAGGAGCGATATTCTTTAGGTTTCCAGTCGGCTAAAATAGCGGCTTCCGCTCTCCCAACGCCATTATCTTCAATAACACATTTAAGTTGATTGTCGTCTAGTTGTATAAATTCAACGGTCAACATACCTCCAGATTTTTTATGTAACAAGCCATGCTTAAAAGCATTTTCAATAATAGGTTGAACCAATAATGGTGGTATAAAAATGGTATCTTCATTTTTCATGGTCTCACTACTTAAATGCACTTCTATTTTTTCTTTAAACCGAAATTTTTCCAATTCCAAATAGAGATTTAAAAACTCTAATTCGTTGGTAAGACTAATTTTATTAAGTTTTGAATATTCAAAAATTAGACGAATCAGGCGAGCAAATTTGGATAAATAGGTCATGGCTGCTTTACGTTCTCCCGAAATAATAAATCGCTGAATACCATTTAATGCATTGAATATAAAATGCGGATTCATTTGAGATTGTAAGGCTTTCATCGTTAAAGAGGTTACTTTTTGACTTAACTCATTTTTGAGCTCTTGTTTTTGTTGATATTGTTGAAACCATAAATAAAATACACCAAAAGCGATAAGAAGTAGTCCAACAATGACAGCAACGGTAAACCAAAGGGTACGCCAGAAAGGAGGAGAGATGAAAAATTGTATTTCAGCTGCTTGCTTACTCTCTATATCATCTTCGTTAATGGCAATTACCTGAAAAGTATAGTTATTAGGAGCTAGGGCTGGAAATGTAACAGCATTAAGACTGTTGATGGTTGTCCAAGTCGTATCAACGCCCAACATCCTATATTTATATCTATTTCGTCGCTGACTCCTATAGTTTAACCCTGTAAATGAAATCTCAATATTATTTTGGTCATAATTTAAATGGTATATTCTTTCTAATGTAGAACCATGTCCCAATATATTAACACCTGTAATCAAAATTTTAGGTGTATTTTTATTTTGTTTGACGGTATTTTCTTTAAAAACAGTAAGCCCTTTAGGTGTTCCTATATAGATAATGGAATCAACCTTATGTATGTCTAAAATTTCATTACTAGGTAAGCCGTCTAACTGATTAATGATATCTATTATATCTGTTTTAAGGTCAATTTTATTTATACCCTTGTTAGTGCCAGCCCATAGTGTATGATTACTTAACATCAAAGTATTACATTGATTGTCTGTTAATCCAGTCGTTTCATGATAATGTTTATACAATTGTTCATTCTTAAACCAAAAGACCCCTTGCTCAAAAGTGCTAATCCACATATTTCCATTTTCTCCTATGATAATCTCTGAAACCCATGGCTGTTTTTCTAGTTCTTTTACTTCAAAATCTAATACTTGGTTACTTTGTATATATTTTAGTCCATTTATAGTACCTAACCATATTTTATTTTTTACATAGTCTTTGGTAATGGTATATGTTCGATCTATAACTAGCGTTTTAGGTGTGTGTAATTGCTCGTCTATTATAAAGCGAAAAACAGAACCACCGTATCTTGATGAGGTAATAGTATCTTCAAATAAAGCTGTAGCATCATGAAATCCCATATAAGAAGGAAAAAATCTGATAGACTTAAGCTCCTCATTTATTTCAACAAGTTGATTAATTCCAAGCCAAAAATTATTATTTTTAAGTGCAATTGAAGAGTGTATAGGTAGTTGACTATCAAATTTTTTTGAATGGAACTTACCGTTTTTTAATAGACTTATTTTCCCTTTTTTATGTCCAAGTAATATTGATTTATTTTTGTTAGCAGTAATCGTATTTATGTATTCTCCTCCTATATTTGAATTACTAGGAGTATAAGTCGTAATATCAAATGAAGGATACATTCTTAACCCTTCATCACCAATAGCTAGCCAATAGTTTCCTTCAAGGTCTTGTAAAAAATGATTAATCGTTAAATCCGTAAAAAATGGTTGTCCATTTTTAATCCATGTCCCATTCTTACGGATACCGAATAATTGCTCTGGAGTAGTGAACCAGACTGTTCCTTTTTTATCTTCATATACATTAGTGATTCTTCTTATGTTGACTGGAAAATTTTTATGTAATAGTTGTTGAGTGGAATCTCCAGTTATTTCAATCAAAGTAGCTTTTCTCCAGATACTCCAATTATGAGCAATTAGTCGATTACCTCGTGTTTTTCTAATGGGACGTATTAATACTGAATATACGGTTTTCTTTCCAGTCGGTTCAATTCTTGTTTTATTATCTAAATAA
>CAYLSF010001284.1:0-2484 GCA_964385675.1 uncultured Saprospiraceae bacterium | reverse complement strand
GAAAGAACAACAACTATAGATGAATTAATTGAGATTTTACAATTAGGTTCAAAAAAAAGCAAGACCTCTAGTTTAGTTGTTGTAGCAGAAGGTGGTGAACTCGGTGGTGCTATGGAAATCGCACGTCAAGTAAAAGAACGATTTAGTTTTTATGAGACTAAAGTTACGATCATAGGACACGTTCAACGAGGCGGAACACCCTCTGTATTCGATAGAGTAATGGCAGGACGGCTAGGTGTTGCGGCTGTACAAGGGTTGCTTTCTGGCAAAAGAGATATGATGGTTGGTCTTATTCACAATCGCGTCCGCTATACAACTATTGCGAATGCTTTGAAAATGGATAGAGATATTGATGAAAATATTTGGGAAACTGCAAAAATTCTTTCTCTATAGAAGAAAATCCAAGTCTAAGAAATGTCTATTAAATATACATTCCTTAGACTTGAAACACTTGTGATTTACAGTATTTTCTATTATCAAAGCAATTTAGGGAACAGGCAAAAAATAACCTACCCATCTTTCTATAAATTTTGTTTTACTTTTCTTTGATTTTTTCTAGCGTAGCGCGTTATGCGTCAAAAAAATCATTCCGATAGCTATCGGGACAATTAAATCAAAATTTATCACGAAACCTCTGGTAGCTTATTTATTTCCTTTTCCCTTAAAATAGATGGTTCTGAGTTTTTATATATTATTTCCACTCTAGCAGCAGTGCAGTTATATTTTTCACTTTTGAGTATCAAAAATTATCTTTTATTCAAAATCATAGCTTTTACTTAGACACTTTATGTTCTTATATCACAACATAATTAAAGGGAGTTAGTAATAAATAGATATTTGCTTCAGCAGTAAACTTTACAATTTCATAATGTACTATTATTCACAAAAATCCAATAAAGTTTTGTAGATTTGGTAGATTCACATAAATCTGAATAGTTTTTGCAAGACTATTACTTTACATTTATTCATACTATTTTTTTGTGGAAATAGAATACTAAGTAACGGATTCAAATTATGTATAAGTAATTTTGATGTTGAGAAAAATTGATAAATAATTGACTGAAAGGAGATTATGTTCAATTTTCTGTCAATCCCGATAGCTATCGGGACCAAAAAAAATTACTTATACATAATTCCGTTTAACTACTTATGGTATTTTATGCTTACTTTTCTATAAAAAATTCCAGTTTTAGGCAGATAATTGATAATTCAAAACACTCTATTTAAATCTATCAATCATTTCATAGGTAAGAGTTAATGAAAAATAGTTCTTCTAATATGTTACTTTCTATTTTTAATAATAAATGGCTAATAGGTATATCAATGCTATTGATATACCTATTTGTCTTTTTTATCGTGGTAAGTAATACAGATATTTGGAACGTTTTAGATTTTTCAAAAACTGCGCAACACGCTTACTGGGTATCTATTCACCAGCAATTAAGCCCGTTAAATCTTGCTAGTATTGTGTTAGTTTATCTAATGACAGGTGGTTTATTAGCTTTCCTTTCTTTTATATTGGCTTTCTACTTGCGACTATATCAGTCCAATTTTAGATTGATTTTTGATGAGTATTTTGATTTTTTGAGTTTTATTCCCTGTATATTTTGGGGCTTTCTGTACTTATATATTGTACAACCTTCAAATAGTGAATATGCTATTTTAAATTTATTACAATTTGTCCTTATTATCGGTGTGATGATTTTTCCTACACTGATCTCTCGAATTTTTAAAAGTTTTAATCAAATTTCTGATGATTTTATAGAAATGGGTTATAGTCTCGGTGCTAATAACTTTCAGATTGCATATCGCTTAATTTCACCTAAATTATTAGTACCGATTGCTACCGCAGCTATTATGATTTTCAATCGACTTTTTACAGAATTAGCTATACTTTCGGTTATTGTTGGAATTTGGAATTTTGAGTCTGTTATGTGGTCAGTGATTTTAATAATTTTACTTAGTGCTATTCTAGTTTTTATTTTAAAACGAACTTAAGTATGGTTACTCTAAAAGATGTATCAGCCTATTATTACAATGAACAAGTCCTACGGAATATAAATATTGAAATTCCTGAGTTCTCAATCTTAGCTGTAATTGGACCAACAGGTTCTGGTAAGACCACTTTTTTAAAATTGTTTAATAGACTCAATGAAATCAAAAGAGGTTTTCGTGCCAATGGTAGTATCGAATTGGAAACAATCAATATTTTCGAACGCAATTCGATAGAAATCAGACGAAAAGTAGGTTTTATTTCTTCAAAGCCCTATGCGCTGCCTGGTAGTGTTTATGAAAATCTTGTGTTTGGTCTACGTATCCAAAATCAAAATGATGAAGAAATTTTGAGAAATAAAGTTGAAGAGGTTTTAGAATACTATCAGTTGTCTGATGACTTTACAGGAATTTTTAATGAATCTGCTAGAAAACTTTCCAAATTCAAACTCCAATTACTCTCGTATTCAAACACACCGCCCCATACTCCAG